>DLOQ01000019.1:3009-6361 GCA_002479655.1 Lachnospiraceae bacterium UBA7480 | reverse complement strand
GCAAAACAGGCAGCTCCCAAAGCAGCTCCGAAGGCAGCTCCCGCGGCAGCAAAGGCTTCTTCCGGCGCAGGCTCCATAAAGATTGAAGCAGGTGCGGCAGGAAAGGTATTTAGGCTGGAGGCAAGTGTAGGTCAGGCTGTGAAGAAGGGTGATGCAGTCGTTATATTGGAAGCTATGAAGATGGAGATCCCTGTTGTGGCGCCTCAGGATGGTACTGTTGCAAGTATTGATGTTGCAGTCGGAGATGCTGTAGAAGCAGGCGCTCTGCTGGCAACCATGAACTAAGAGAGACGTCAATAGAATGATAAGTCAATAGACAATTAACTATAGGAGGTTAAGGTAATGCTGGAAATTTTGCAGAATCTGCTTGGGCAGATGGCGTTCATGAATCCGGATTTTACGTATAAAAATGTGATCATGATCGGTTTTGCGTGCCTATTCCTTTATCTGGCGATCAGAAAAGAATTTGAACCACTGCTTTTGGTACCGATTGCGTTCGGTATGCTGTTGGTAAATATTTATCCTGATATCATGATACCGATTGAGGACTCGGAAACAGGTGCAGGCGGATTGTTATATTATTTTTATCTGTTAGACGAATGGGCTATCCTGCCGTCGCTGATCTTCCTTGGAGTAGGCGCGATGACGGACTTTGGTCCTTTGATCGCCAATCCCAGGAGCTTCTTACTTGGTGCGGCAGCTCAGTTTGGTATCTTCGCGGCATATTTTGGCGCTTTGTTTACATCTGCAATGGGATGGGCGGACTTTAGCGATAAGGCTGCGGCAGCGATCTCCATCATCGGCGGCGCTGACGGACCGACATCCATCTTCCTTGCAGGAAAGCTGGGACAGACCAAATATCTGGGACCGATCGCAGTAGCGGCGTATTCTTACATGGCGCTGGTACCGTTGATCCAGCCGCCCATTATGAAAGCTTTTACAACAAAGAAGGAAAGAGCGATCAAGATGGAGCAGCTCCGTCCGGTATCCAAGCTGGAGAGGGTTCTGTTCCCGATCATTGTAACGATCGTGGTATGTCTGATCCTGCCGACGACAGCTCCCCTTGTTGGTATGCTGATGCTTGGTAACCTTTTCAGAGAGTCCGGAGTTGTAAGACAGCTGACAGAGACAGCATCCAATGCGCTGATGTACATCGTTGTTATCCTGCTTGGTACTTCCGTAGGCGCAACGACATCCGCAAAAGCGTTTTTGAACTGGGACACAATATTTATTGTAATTCTTGGACTGATCGCTTTCAGTTTCGGTACGCTGGCCGGTGTGTTGTTTGGAAAGCTGATGTGCGCTTTGACGAAGGGCAAGGTCAATCCGTTGATTGGTTCCGCCGGAGTTTCTGCGGTGCCGATGGCGGCGAGGGTTTCTCAGAAGGTTGGCGCGGAGGAGGATCCTACGAACTTCCTTCTGATGCATGCTATGGGACCTAATGTTGCCGGTGTTATCGGTACAGCAGTTGCAGCCGGAACATTCATGGCGATCTTTGGAGTCATGTAACAAGTGTGAGAAGAATTTGAGCTGCCGAAGGCGGCATGGGGATTAATATGAAAAAATAGGAGGTTAAATAGAATGGCAAATAATGAAACGGCTGAAAAGAAGCCGATCAAGATTACAGAAACAATACTTAGAGATGCGCATCAGTCATTGATCGCAACAAGAATGCCGACTGACCTGATGCTTCCGATCCTGGATAAGATGGATAAGGTCGGATATCATTCCATCGAGTGCTGGGGCGGCGCGACATTTGATGCATCCCTGCGGTTCTTAAAGGAGGATCCGTGGGTGCGTCTTAGAAAGATAAAGGATGGCTTGAAGAATACGAAGACACAGATGCTGTTCAGAGGGCAGAATATCTTGGGATACCGTCCCTATGCAGACGACGTTGTAGATGCATTCGTAGAAAAATCAGTTGCTAATGGTATCGATATCATCCGTATCTTTGACTGTATGAATGACCTTAGAAACCTGCAGGAAGCGGTTAATGCTACAAATGTAATCAAGAAGCGTGAAGGCAGAGGTCATGCGCAGATTGCATTGTCCTACACCTTGGGCGATGCCTATACCATGGAATACTGGATGGATATGGCTAAGAAGATCGAAGAGATGGGAGCAGATTCTATCTGTATCAAGGATATGGCGGGACTTCTCGTGCCGTATAAGGCTTCGGAGCTGATCAAGTCCATGAAGAGCGTAACAAAGCTGCCGATCCAGCTGCATACGCATTATACTTCCGGTGTTGCTTCTATGACGTATCTGAAAGCAGTCGAGGCCGGTGTGGATGTTATTGACTGTGCGATGTCGCCATTTGCGCTGGGTACTTCCCAGCCTGCTACGGAGGTTATGGTTGAGACATTTAAGGGTACGGAATATGATACCGGTTTTGATCAGAATCTGCTGGCTGAGATTGCTGATTATTTCAGACCTTATCGTGATGAGTGCCTTGCGAACGGTCTTCTGAATCCGAAGGTTATGGGCGTTGATATCAAGACGCTGCTTTACCAGGTACCGGGCGGTATGTTGTCCAACATGGTGAGCCAGTTAAAGGAGCAGAATGCGGAGGATAGATATTATGATGTTTTGAAGGAGATCCCTCAGGTGCGTAAGGATCTTGGTGAGCCTCCTCTGGTTACGCCTTCTTCCCAGATCGTCGGAACACAGGCTGTATTTAACGTACTGATGGGCGAGAGATATAAGATGGCTACCGACCAGACGAAGGACGTGCTGCGTGGTAAATATGGTCAGACGGTAAAGCCGATGAGTCAGGAAGTCATTGACAAGGTTATACCGGGCGAAGAAAGGATCACATGTCGTCCCGCTGACTTGATCGAGAATGAGATGGATAAGTTAGAGAGCGAGATGAAGGAATGGAAGCAGCAGGATGAGGATGTCCTTTCCTATGCATTGTTCCCGCAGGTTGCAACTGACTTCTTTAAGTACCGTCAGGCACAGCAGGAGAAGGTGGATATGACAAAAGCTGATTCCAAGAATGGAGCTTATCCTGTTTAAGATGCTGAAAGCAGGTGTATATTTTCATAGTTTCCCCACAGGTGTTCTGTGGGGAAATTTTGAATAAATGTGAACATTATAAATGAAGTGTGCAAAGGTGAAGTCCGGTTTACATAACTCTTTATTTGCATATTCATGTTCTAACATCTATAAATGAAATCATTTTTGGANNTTTGGAACATGAATATGCAAATTGCAGGTTATGCAAACCTCATTGGAAATAAGTCATTTGGAAATGTGTATATGCAAACCACATTGGAAATAAACGAATATATGTTTTTGTATCTATGGTGGTTATTTTGATTAAGTATATTATTAGGCAATTGCGAAACTC
>DLOQ01000019.1:0-2956 GCA_002479655.1 Lachnospiraceae bacterium UBA7480 | reverse complement strand
AAATGCGAAAGAACCCGATTAGAGTTTCGCAAACGCCTAAAGAATATTATAAAAAGAGGGAGTGGGCAGATGAAGGATAAAATCAAGGAAAAGTACCGGTCGCTGAGTAAAAGCCAGAAGAAAATCGCCGATTATATTTTGGAGCATTTTGAAAAGGCTGCTTTTTTAAATGCCGCTAAAATGGCGGAGACCGTTGGTGTCAGCGAATCTACTGCTGCAAGGTTTGCGGCGGGCATGGGATACGGTTCCTATGGGGAAATGCAGAGAGATATGCTCAGCATGATCCAGGCAAGATTTTCTTCGGAGGGGTACAGTCAGAGGGAGATTCCGGTACTCAGTAACAAAAATGAGCTGGCGGATGTAGCAAATCTTATTAAGAATGTACTGGAGGCAGATGTCCAAAATATTTTGGATACGATCCCGACGATTGATTCCGCTGCATTTAATACGGCTACACATATCCTGATGAATGCCCGTACGGTATATATCGTGGGACTTAGAACCTGCGCGCCGCTTGCGGAATTCCTTCATTTCTATCTTAATATGTTTCGCGGGAATGTATTGGTGGTCAATACCACAAGCATCAGCGAGACGTTTGAACAGATGATCCATGTTAATGCTGAGGATGCGGTAGTGGGGTTAAGCTTTCCGAAGTATTCCATGCGGACGTTGAAGGCGATGGAATTTGCCAATGAGAGAAATGCGCAGATCATCTCTATCACAGATTCGGAATATTCTCCGATGAATCTGTATTCATCCTGTAATCTGTGGGCAAAGAGCAGCATGACGTCCATCGTGGATTCCCTGACCGCGCCTCTTAGCGTGATCAATGCATTGATCGTCTCCATGAGCGTCAACTATAGAGAGCGGTTAAAAAAGAATCTGCAATCTATGGAAGAAGTCTGGAACGATTATCAGACTTATGAAGATGATGAATTGGAAAAGGGAGCGCGGAGAGATTGAAAGCTACAAAAGAACAATTTGCGAATAAATTGGTCGAACTTTTTCCAGAGAAAAAGCAAGCGTTAATACAACATTATGAAGATTTTGGAGAGTTACTGGGACATATATTTTTTAGCAATGAAATAAATGTACCCCTGTTTGACTTGTTACAAAAAAATGATGTAAGCAATAAAGTATCTGTATATTGCCGGTTTGTTGAAGAAATGTGGAGAAATGGAACAGATGATGTGGTGAATATCGTTGGTGTTACTATTGCTGAGCGTTTATCAGATGATGAAACAGTATGGAATAGATTTGGAAAAAATATATCAAATGATTTTAAAGTATATATAAACAATGATTTGATTAAAAATAACATTGCAATGTGTGGTGTAAAAAAACTGATGTAATCAGGAAAGGACAGGGCGGAATGACCGCTCCAAAGATGATATGGGCAATGGGAAAAAGAAGATCATAGTCGTGGGCGGCGGAGCGGCAGGAATGATGGCGGCGTATGCGGCATCCGCAGGCGGTCATCAGGTGACGCTTCTGGAACGGAATGAAAAATTGGGGAAAAAGGTTTATATCACCGGCAAGGGAAGATGCAATGTGACCAATGCAGGCGATACAACAGAATTTTTTGATTCCGTCATTTCCAATCCCAAATTTTTATACAGCAGTATTTATGGATTTGACGCCCATGCAGTTATGGATTTTTTTGAGCGGAACGGATGCCCTTTAAAGGTGGAACGCGGAAACAGGGTATTTCCCGTGTCGGATCATGCATCGGATATCATCAGATGTCTGGAAAAGGCATTGCTAAGTAACCATGTGGAAATCAAAAAAAATAGGATGGTGAAGAAGATCCTGCTGGATGCTTCCGGACATGCCTGCGGGGTGGATGTAAAAAATGCCGAATCATCTAAACATTGCAAAGGGATGAATAATGCAAAGTCAGACATGGAACGCATTCCCGCGGACGCGGTTATTCTTGCAACGGGCGGCGTGTCTTATCCCACAACTGGTTCTGATGGTAATATGCACCACCTGCTGGAAAAGATGGGGCATCATATTGTTACGCTGAGACCGGGACTGGTCCCGCTGGAAGTGGAGGGCGACGTATGCAGCCGGCTGCAGGGGCTTTCTTTAAAAAATGTCAGCCTTACCATGTCCGTTGAAGGCAGGATGTTTTATGAAGGCTTCGGTGAGATGCTTTTTACCCATTTTGGACTGAGCGGACCGCTGGTGTTATNNGGCGGCTTCCTGTATGAATGTGAAGAACTATGGCGGAAAATGTACGGCAAGGATCGACTTGAAGCCGTCTTTAACGAAAGAGCAGCTGGATAAGCGTCTGCTCAGAGACTTTGAAAAAGCAAAAAACAGACAGTTTAAAAATGCATTGGGAGAGCTGCTGCCTTCCAAAATGATACCGCTGATGCCGGAGCTTGCCGGGATTTCTCCGGAGAAGCCGGTCAATGAACTGAAACGGGAAGAACGCCATAGGCTTCTGGAAGTGTTAAAAGGGATGGAATTTACAGTCACCGGAACGAGGGGATTTGAAGAGGCGATCATTACCATCGGCGGAATCAATACGAAGGAAGTCGATCCTTCCACGATGGAATCCAAAATCATACCGGGACTGTATCTTGCCGGAGAGATGTTGGATGTGGATGCGCTGACCGGCGGGTANNCGCATGGGCAACCGGATATCTTGCCGGGATGTCGGTCTGATGGATAAGGGAAACATGGTCAGCAGGATCTAAGCAGCGCCTCGCATTCCTCAATGTATGATTGATATATATCCAAGTTGGTTTTTTCATACAACTCTTTTGACAGTTTCAGGCTGCGGGCAAGCATGGCTTTTTTGTCGGATCGAGAAGTTAACGGATGCTGGGCTGTCTTAAATAAGCATACAGCCAGATCAGCATAGGCTTCTGTAGTCTGCAATGTATCTGCCAGTGATTCTCTTATTGCAAGGACTTGATGATACAGCTCCAGCGCCTGTAACAGGTTG
>DLOQ01000048.1 GCA_002479655.1 Lachnospiraceae bacterium UBA7480 | reverse complement strand
ATCAAGTGCGGTAAGCTGCGCGGCGTTGATTCTTATGGAATGATGTGTTCTATTGAGGAACTTGGATCTGACCGGAATATGTATCCGGAAGCTCCGGAGTACGGAATTTACATCTTTGAAAAGGACAGCTGCAGACCGGGGGATGACGCTGTTGAAGTGCTTGGACTGCATGATACGGTATTTGAATATGAAATCACTTCTAACCGTGTGGATTGTTATAGTATCCTCGGCATTGCAAGGGAAGCGGCAGCAACCTTTGGCAAACCCTTTGTCCCGCCTGTGGTAGAGGTGAAGGGCGGAGGCGGAGATATCTCCGATTACATCTCGGTAGAGGTGGTGGATACGGATCTTTGCTCCAGATATTGTTCCAAGGTATGTAAGAATATCAAGATCGCGCCGTCTCCCAAGTGGATGCAGAGACGCCTTGCAGCAAGCGGTATCCGTCCGATCAATAATCTGGTGGATATTACAAACTATGTCATGGCGGAGTATGGTCAGCCGATGCATGCGTTTGATCTGGATATGATTGCGGGACATAAGATCATCGTGCGCCGCGCAAAGGACGGCGATCAGTTCCAGACGCTGGACGGACAGATGCGGACGATGGATTCGGATGTGCTGATGATCTGTGATGCCGAAAAGGAGATTGGTATTGCCGGAATCATGGGCGGAGAAAATTCCAAGATCACGGATGAGGTCAAGACTGTTGTATTTGAGGCGGCAACCTTCCATGGGGCAAATATCAGAAAGAGCGCCAAGCGTATCGGATTAAGAACGGATGCTTCCGGTATCTTCGAAAAGGGACTGGATCCGAGGAATGCAGAGGCGGCGATCATGCGCGCTTGCCAGCTGATCGAGGAGCTGGGCTGCGGTGAGGTCGTAGATGGCATGATCGATGTAAAGCTGCCGCTTGCGCCCCTGCGTATGCTGCCATTTGAACCGGAAAAATATAATAAGCTTCTGGGAACAGATATTCCTCAAAAAGATATGTTAGAGATGTTTGAACGCCTGGGAATCAATGTGATTGCAAACAGCTGTGGTGATAAATGTCTGGAAATACCGTCCTTCCGTCAGGATCTGCTCGAAAGCGCAGATATTGCTGAGGAAGTTGCGAGATTCTATGGATATGATAAGATTCCGGTATCGTTGCCGAGATCTTCCGCAACTGCCGGAAAGCTTTCCTATAAATTAAGGATCGAACAGAAGGCAAGAGATATTGCGGAATACTGCGGATTTTCACAGGGCATGTGTTATTCCTTTGAAAGTCCGAAGGTATTTGACAAGCTGTTGATCCCGGAGGAGGATGAACTGCGGAAGGCGGTCGTGATCTCCAATCCGCTGGGCGAGGATTTCTCCATTATGCGTACGCTGCCGGTCAATGGCATGCTGACTTCTCTTTCTACGAATTATAATCGTCGGAATAAGGATGTCAAGCTGTATGAATTAGGTAATATCTATCTGCCTAAGAGCCTGCCCGTGACGGAACTGCCGGATGAGCGGATGCAGTTTACGCTTGGTATGTATGGGGAAGGCGACTTCTTTACGATGAAGGGAGTGGTAGAGGAATTCTTAGAGGCAGTCGGCATGAAGAAGATCTGCACCTATGATCCGAATGCCGGAAAGACCTTTTTACATCCCGGACGTCAGGCGGATATTATCTATGACAGCGTGAAAATCGGTTATCTGGGTGAGGTGCATCCCATGGTATGCGCCAATTATTCCATAAAAAGCAAGGTGTATCTTGCGGTTCTGGATATGCCGTCGATCGTACCGATGACAAGCTTTGACCGCAAATATACCGGCATTGCAAAATTCCCGGCTGTTACAAGGGATATCAGTATGGTTGTGCCGAAGGAAGTACTTGCGGGGGATATCGAGAAGATGATCCGCCAGCGCGGAGGAAAGATCCTTGAGAGTGTCCGTCTGTTTGATATTTATGAGGGGGATCAGATCAAAGAAGGATTTAAGTCGATTGCATATTCTTTGTCATTCAGGGATATGACTAAGACATTGAATGAAGAAGATGTGAATACCGTTATGAAGAAGATTCTGAACGGGCTGGAAAGCATGAAGATCGAGCTGAGATCATAGAAAAGGAGATTGCATATAATGGAAAAGAAAAGCGCATGGACATTATACTCTAAGACGGAATTAAAAAAAGTAGACGCTTACGCAAAGGCGTATATGGATTTCCTGAATAAGGGAAAGACCGAACGGGAATGTACGGATTATATCATTGCTGAGATCGAGCGGGAGGGCTATCAGGAATTCGGCAGTCTGATGAAGAAGAAAAAGAAGCTTGTCAAAGGCGATAAGGTCTATTTCTGCGGGATGAATAAGACGCTGCTGATGTTTCGTGTCGGCGCTGCGCCGATCGAGGAGGGCATGAATATCCTGGGCGCGCATATCGATTCGCCGCGTCTGGACGTGAAATCGAATCCTCTGTATGAGGATGGCGGATTTGCTTATTTTGATACGCATTATTACGGGGGCATCAAAAAATATCAGTGGGTGACGATCCCGCTGGCGATCCATGGTGTGGTTGTCAAAAAGGATGGCACGACGGTCATTGTTAATGTCGGCGAGGAGGAAGACGATCCTGTATTTTTTATCTCCGATCTGCTGATCCACCTTGCTTCAGAGCAGATGGAAAAGAAAGCCAACAAGGTAGTGGAAGGCGAGGCGCTTGATGTGATCATTGCCAACAGCCCGCTGCCGCAGCAGAGCAAACCGAAAGATAAGGACAAAGAGAAGAAAGCAGAGGAGAAGGAAGCGGTCAAGAAGAATGTGCTTGCCATCCTGAAGGAATATTATCAGATCGAGGAGGAGGATTTCCAGAGCGCAGAGCTGGAGATCGTTCCGGCAGGAAAGGCGAGGGAAGCGGGATTTGACAGGAGTATGATCCTCTCTTATGGACATGATGATCGTGTATGCGCGTTTTCTTCCTATCGGGCGATGCTGGAGGTCAATGATGCAAAGCGCACGACCTGCTGTATCCTTACGGATAAGGAGGAGATCGGAAGCGTCGGCGCGACCGGGATGAAATCCAGATTTTTTGAAAACAGCGTTGCGGAGCTGATGAATGCCATGGGAAGTTACAGTGAACTGGCGCTCAGACGCGTGCTTGCCAATTCATTTATGCTGTCCTCCGATGTGACAAGCGGCTTTGATCCAATCTATGCGTCCAGCTTTGATAAGAAAAATGTCGCAATGCTGGGGTATGGCTTTGACTTTTGTAAATTCACCGGTTCCCGCGGGAAATCGGGTTCCAATGACGCTAATGCGGAGTATCTTAGCAAGATCAGAAAGATCATGGACGATGCCGGCGCGATGTATCAGATGTCGGAGCTTGGCAAGGTAGATCTTGGCGGCGGCGGCACGATCGCTTATATCATGGCGCTGTACGGCATGAATGTCATCGACTGCGGCGTACCTGTGATGAATATGCATGCACCCTATGAGGCCATCAGCAAGGCGGACATCTATGAAAACAGGAAAGGATATATCGCGTTTCTGAGAAATGCGTGAAACATTAGAGTCGCAGCAAAGCTGCGACATGAGGATTAATATGGAAACTGGATTTCGTAAATCAGATTATTATTATGAACTGCCGGAGGAGCTGATTGCCCAGGATCCTCTGGCAGATCGTGCTTCATCAAGGCTTATGGTTCTGGATAAGGAGACCGGCGGCATCGTACATAGACATTTTTATGACATCATTGATTATCTGCAGCCGGGGGATTGTCTGGTATTGAATGATACAAAGGTTATGCCGGCAAGGCTTTACAGCGTGAAAGAGGAAACAGGGGCTGTGATCGAGGTATTGTTATTAAAACGGCTTGCCGACGGATGCTTTGAAACGCTGGTAAGACCGGGAAAAAAGGCAAAGCCGGGTACGGTCTTAAGCTTTGGGGGCGGGCTTTTAAAGGGAACGGTTCTGGAAGTATTGGAGGAAGGCAACCGTAAGATCCGGTTTTCTTATGAAGGCATCTTTGAGGAGATCTTAGACCAGCTTGGAGAAATGCCGCTTCCGCCTTATATTCATCACAAGCTTCAGGATAAGGATCGTTATCAGACGGTTTATGCCAAGGAAGAAGGNNCAGCGGGGCTTCATTTTACAAAGGAGCTTTTGCGGAAGATCGAAGATAAAGGAGTGCATCTTGCGTATGTGACGCTTCATGTGGGGCTTGGAACCTTCCGACCGGTCAAGGCGGGGAATATCCTGGAACATCATATGCATAAGGAAGCGTATCATGTAGAGGAAGAGGCGGCACGGCTGATCAATGAGACGAAAAAGGCGGGAAAACGCGTGATCTGCGTAGGAACGACCAGCGTCCGGACAGTGGAAAGCGCCGCGGTGGAAGATGGTCAGGTGGCTGCGGGAAATGGAGATACGGGGATCTTTATCTATCCGGGATATCGTTTTCGGGTGCCGGATGCATTGATCACGAATTTTCATCTGCCGGAATCAACGCTTATTATGCTCGTGTCTGCATTGGCAGGACGGGAGAATACNNTGCTTATGCTGGTTTCCGCGATGGCAGGGCGGGAACATGTTTTGAAGGCTTATGAAGAAGCGGTACGGGAAAAATACAGGTTTTTCTCGTTTGGCGACTGTATGCTCATCATGTAATTGCGATATTTCAGATAGATACTTGCGAGATTTGACGATACATGATATAATCTAATATCATGTTTTAATACGTTTATTTTTTGAGATAAAGTATTAGGGTAAAGGAGATTGTTATGCAGGAAAAAAGAAGAAGCAGGCGTATGGAATTGGAATCCCAGATCTATCTTAAGAGACTTGATCAGCCGGATGAGCCTGTGGAAACCGTTGATATTCAGCTGAAAGATGTTTCTAAAAGCGGCGTTGGTTTTACCTGTGCTTATGATCTGTCGATTGGAGCAGTCTATCAGTGCGAACTTACCTTGTGGACGAAGGAAAAGATCCAGTCCTTTATAGAAGTTGTGAGGGTGATGCCGCGGGAAGATGCGAATTTTTACGGCGGAATCTTTGTCGGTATGTCAGAAATGGATATGAAGCGTATTGAGATTTATTTTACGCTTCATGATAATGAACTGGGTTAATAAATATAGGATCGGATACAAAGCGGCTGCCTTGATGGCAGCCTTTTTATTTGCACAG
>DLOQ01000188.1 GCA_002479655.1 Lachnospiraceae bacterium UBA7480 | reverse complement strand
TAAGCCTGCCCGCCAAGGATCTTCCTAACGGCTTCCTGCGGCTGAAAAAGTTCAATATCATCCGGTACGTTCTGCCCGTTTGTTACATAGCTTAACGGCGCTCCGGTATGTATCTTCAGATTCAGCAGATTGCCATATACCGTTGTCTCATCAAGCTTTGTAAAAATGATCTTATAATCCGTGATCTCTGTATAGATATCTGCGATATTCATCAGATCACGGTATTTTGTCGTCGCCGACAGCACCAGATAAACTTCCGTCTCTACCTCTTCGCCAAATGCATGAATAAATTCATTCATATCCTTGCGCCGTTCTTCATTATTCGGGGAATGTCCCGCGGTATCGATCAGGACATAATCATATTCTCTGTAGCTCTCCAGATAGGTCCTCATCTCGTCCGCTGAATATATGATATGAAACGGCACTCCTAAAATATTCGCATACGTTTTTAACTGGTCCGTAGCGGAGATCCTATAGGTATCCGCTGTAAACAGAGCAATCTTTTTGCTGCCGCTGACGCTGAACTGCGATGCGATCTTTGCCAGCGTCGTCGTCTTGCCCACGCCCGTAGGTCCAAGGAAAAATACCACCTTCGGTCCCTTCTTTTTGGCGGGGGTAATGCGCTCCACCTTTCCAAACTTCAATACCATCTTCTGATAGATATGGGACAGCACGTGTTCCACCTTCATTTTTTCTCCAAAATTCTGCTCTATCTCATCGATCATCTGATTGGCATACTTTTCATGGACTTCATTTTCGATCATCGTATTGTAAAGCAGACGGATAAACTCCGTCATTTCCGTATTTTTCTTTTCCGCTTCCGGCTCCTGTACGTCCTTCTCATCTTCCTGCTTCTTAAGCTTTTCCTCCAGAAGATTCTGAATACTTTCCAGACGTTCCTCCAGCACCGCTTCTTCTGCAGGCGGCGTCTTTTTTACGGAAGGCTCTCCGACATCCTCGCCCAGCTGCCTCAGCTTGTCGATCGACGCAATCACATCCTTCAGATTTTCCGTCTGCATCTTCTCCGTCTGTTCCTTTGCACGCACTGCCTCCGCTTCTTCCTCTTTTGCCACCATCACCTCGACGGTCGGTGAGCGGAACCACTTAAACAGTCCCTTGGGTTTGATCGTGCGGACATTCATGACCACAACATTCTCACCCAATTCCTTTTTTGCCTGCATTACCGCTTCTTCTTCTGTTTTTGCCTGAAATTTTTTAATTATCATTTATGCCGTCACCATTCCTACAGATTGTAATTCTACATCGGATTCCACTTCATTGTATGAAACGACCGCCAGATCGTTAAAATAATCCTCCGTCAAACGCTTAAAATACATCCTTACGATAGGCGATGTAAGGATAATGGAATTTTTCCCCATGCTTTCGAGTTTTTCCAGCTCCTTACGCACGCTTTCAATCATCGCCTTGATCCGTTCCGGATCCAATGTGATATATGCGCCCTGCTCCGACTGCTTCACGCTGTTCATGATCTCCTGCTCCAGCTTCGGATCCAGCGTCACCACGCTTGCCGTCCCGGGCTCTGAGAAATATTTATTGGAGATGGCGCGCTTCAATGTCTGCCTGACATATTCCGTCAGAAGATCCGTATCCCTTGTCGCAGCAGCGTGATCCGCCAGCGATTCAAATATCGTCAGCAGATCCCTGATGGAGATCTGTTCATTCAGGAGATTCTGCAGCACCTTCTGGATCTCACCAAGCCCAAGCAGCTTCGGCACAAGCTCCTCCACAATGGATGGATTGGTCTCCTTCAGGTTGTTGACAAGATTCTGCACGTCCTGTCTGGTCAGCAGCTCCGCAATATGCTTTCTGATCACCTCCGTCAGATGCGTTGCAATGATGGACGGCGGATCCACCACCGTATATCCCAGACTTTCCGCACGCTCCCGCTGTCCCTCAGTAATCCAGATGGCAGGCAGATGAAACGACGGTTCAAAGGTCGGTATGCCGGTGATCTCCTCCTCCACATATCCCGGATTCATCGCCAGATAATGGTCAAATAAGATCTCCCCTTCACTGACCTGTATCCCCTTGATCTTGATGATGTACTGGTTAGGATTTAACTGTATATTGTCGCGCAGACGAATGATCGGAACGACAGTTCCAAGCTCCAGCGCGATCTGCCTTCGGATCATGACCACGCGGTCCAGAAGGTCTCCGCCCTGATTACTGTCCGCCAGCGGGATGATGCCATAGCCAAATTCCAGCTCGATCGGATCGACCTGCAGAAGCGACGTCACATTCTCCGGACGCCTGATCTCCTCAGCCGCGACTTCTTCTTCCTCTACCTTCGCCTCGATCTCCTCCGTCTTGATCGTGCCGGAAATGCTTCTTCCGGCGATAATAAACGCCAGTCCAAGACCGATAAAGAGAACATTGTTCAACGGTGTCAGGATGCCCAGCGCCGCTATCGTGACGCCTACAAAATACAAAACCTTCGGGATGCCGAATAACTGGCTGACCAGCACTGTACCAAAATCAGCATCTTTGGAGCCCTTGGTAACAAGTATACCTGTAGAAAGCGAAATCAGCAGGGAAGGGATCTGGCTCACCAGACCATCGCCAATCGTCAGGATCGTATAGCGGTCGAAAGCATCGCTAAGCTCCATACCCTGACGAAGCACACCCATCGCTACTCCGCCGACAATATTGACCGCCGTAATGATAAGTCCCGCCGTCGCATCTCCCTTGACATACTTCACGGCACCGTCCATAGAACCGAAGAAGCTTGACTCCCTCTGGATCTTATCACGCTGTTCTTTCGCCTGCACATCCGTGATCGCGCCGGTATTTAAGTCGGCGTCAATCGCCATCTGCTTACCGGGCATCGCGTCCAGCGTAAAACGCGCCGTTACCTCCGCTACTCGTTCGGAACCTTTATTGATAACCACAAACTGAATAATGATCAGAATGATAAAAACAATGATGCCGACCACCAGATCACCGCCGCCCACATACTCTCCAAAGGTTTCCACAACATTACCCGGATTGCCCGTGAGCAATATCAGTTTGGTGGAAGACACATTCAGCGCAATACGGAAGATCGTAGTAAACAGCAGGATGGTCGGATAAAACGACATATCCAGAACTTCCTTGGTGAACATCGTGGAAAACATGATGGTAAAAGCCAGCGACATATTAAGCGCAAGACAGATATCCAACAGCCAGCTTGGGATCGATACGATCAGCATGACAAATGCCGACAGCAGATATAAAGCTACGCCAAGATCCGCTTTTTTCATGTCTTTCCACTCCTTTCCCTCTTTTATCATATCATCAATCAGGCAATTTCCTGATATCATTGAGCGTTCAGCTTACAAAACTCTTTGTCTGTTATATCTTCCCCTGCGCGCGGTAAACTGCCGCCAAAACTTCGGCCACCGCCACATAAAGCTCCTGCGGGATCTGTTCACCGATCTCGACATTGGCATACAGGGAACGCGCCAGCGGTTTATTCTCCATGATCTCGATATGGTTCTCCCTTGCGACCTCTTTGATCTTCTGCGCCAGATAATCCACGCCTTTCGCCACCACAAACGGCGCGTCGGCAATACTTGTGTTATAACGGATCGCAACGGCATAATGCGTCGGGTTGGTGATCACGACGTCCGCTTTCGGAAGCTCCTGCATCATCCTCCGTCTGGAAGCCTCCATCATCCTCTGCCGGATCTTTCCCTTGATCTGCGGATCACCCTCGGTATTCTTAAACTCATCCTTGATCTCCTGCTTTGTCATCTTCAGGTCTTCATGATGCTTCCATCTCTGGAAGATATAATCCGCCGCAGCAACCACGATAAAGATCAGGGCGATCTTTAATCCGATATTGATCAGCATATCTCCCGCCATCAGCACCGCCTGCATCAGCGGCATCTGATAGACCAGCAGGATCATCTGCCATTTCTCCTTAAACTCATTATATATAACTATGATGATAATGGCAATTTTAATTAATGATTTCAAAAGCTCCACAAGCGATTGGAGGGAAAACAGCTTCTTCACCCCGGAGAGCGGATTCAGCTTGCTGAACTTAGGCTGCAGGGGTTTCGTCGTGGGTTTCCACTTCACCTGTGCCAGATCCGCCACAAAACAAACGATAAATCCTATCAGCAGAAACGGCAGTATGATCACCGCTATCCGCTGTAACGCAAAGGAAGTCAGGGAAGAAAAGGTTCTCGCCGAGATCTGACCGCCTTCCAGCGTCACATATTCCGCCATCCTGCCATAATACCCCGAAAACAGCTCCAGCAGCTGCCTGCCCAATGTGGAGATCCAGATCTTAAGCATCACAAACAACGTGATCAAGGTAAGCGTGCTCGCCACTTCTTTACTTTTTGCTACCTGTCCTTCTTTTCTGGAATCGTCGATCTTCTTTTGCGTCGGTTCCTCTGTCTTCTCACCGCCGGGTCCGTCCTTTGCAAAGAACTGAAGCCGATAGGCAAGAAGCGTCTTATACTCAGCCATAGACAGCCCCCATTGCTTTTACAAACATCACGATCACGCGCTTCATCTGTACAAAGATAAGATCCGCAGCCGTGGGCAGCAGGGATGTCGTCAACAACAGCACGCCAAGTCCCGCAAACACCTTGATCTGAAGACCGACCGCAAACATATTCATCTGCGGAGAAACCTTTGCCATGATTCCCAGAAGTCCGTTGACGATCAGTATCGTGCAGAATACCGGCAGACAGATCCTGAATCCGATGACGATATAATCCGTCATAAACGTAATAAACGATTCATAAAGCCGGTTGAGGATAAACTGCGCCCGTCCGACCGGTATCAGGATAAATGTCTCCGACAGCGCGGAAAGCAGATACCGGTACATCCCGCTAAGCAGAAAGATCAGCATAAAACCATACTGGAAATACATACCGGTCACCGTCGTCTGCTGTCTTGTCGTCGGATCCATCAATGACGCCATGGCAAATCCGATCTCCGTATCTACCATATGTCCGGCAAATCCGATGATCATAAAACAAAACTGCGCCCCCAGTCCGATCAGAAGCCCCGTGACCGCTTCCTTGATCACAAGACCCGCATATTGAAACAGCGTACTGTATTCCGGCATCTCATGAACCGGAGCAACGCTGAACAGCAGATACGCGGTAAAGACGCTGAACGTCACCCTGACCATACGCGGCACATCGTTCATACTGAAGAACGGCGCCGCAAAGACAAAGCAGGACACCCTGACCAGAATCAGGAGATAATATTCCAATTCTTCCAAAGGAAAAGCTGCATCAATCATAGGCTTTCACCACTTATTTTGCATATATCGCAAAGTTGGACCAAAGATCCTGCATCAGCGTGATCATATTATTTAACATCCAGTTGCCCGCAATAATCAGGGTCAGAAAGATGGAGAGTACCTTAGGGACAAAGGTAAGCGTCTGTTCCTGTATCGAAGTAACCGTCTGAAAGATACTGATGATCAGACCGATGACCAGCGATACCAGCAACGCCGGCGCCGCGGTTGTGATAACGCAATATAAAGCCTGTGCCATGATCGAGGTGACTGTTTCTACTGTCATATATCTTTACGCTCCTTCCCCTGCTCAGTAAAATGTCTTAACAAGATTGACTATGATAAGGTTCCACCCGTCTGCCAATACAAATAACAATATTTTAAACGGCATGGAGATCGTCGTCGGCGGAAGCATCATCATACCCATACTCATCAGGATGGATGCAACAACCATATCGATGACCAGAAACGGGATATAGATCACAAATCCTATGATAAACGCCGTCCGAAGCTCGCTTAAGATAAAGCTCGGGATCAAAACCGAAGTCGGCACGTCATCCGCAGTCACGCCATCCCACTCATATCCGGCGATCTCCATCAGCGTTGCCGTGTCCTTCACCTGCGTCTGCCCATACATGAACTCCCGCAGCGGCGTAAGACCGGCCTCCAAAGCCTCTTCCTGCGTGATTCTGCCTTCATCCAGGGGCTGTATCGCATTGGTATAGATCTGCGCAAAGACCGGTGCCATGATATAGATGGTCAGGAACAGCGCAAGTCCCAGCAGTACCTGATTGGGCGGAGCCGTCTGTGTATTGAGCGCCGTCCTTGTAAAATGCAGCACAATAATAATGCGCGTAAACGAAGTCAGCATGATCAGCAGCATCGGTGCAATTCCGATCAGCGTCAGGATGATCAGGATACGAAGCGCGCCATTGATCGAGCCATTGCCCTGATCCACCGTAACAGTAAAGGAATCACCAACATTCAAATCAGCATTATCCCTGCCTGTCTCCGCAGTTCCGGGTTCATCCTCATAGGTACGCTCATCCGTCTCACCGTCATTGTCCGTATCTGTCGCATAGGCACGCATCGGCACCAACAGACACAATATGCCCACCAGAAACAGTAGGCATATGGGACGCAGTATTCGCTTGTAATTACTGATGCTTTTCATGAATGGATCACCCTATTTTTTATCCTTCAACAATTTTTCCTTAGCTTTCTCCATTATCTCTTTAAATCCCGGGAGATCCGTTCCCTTATCGTTCAAAAGCTGTATTTCCTCTTCCTTCAGCTCCATAAGCATCGTGACCGTATCCTTGCCGACCGCCACCGCCAGATAACNNAACGGCTGCCGATCCGGATGATCTGGATATATCTCCCCGGAGCGATCTGTGCTGTCTCAATCACAGAGATATTGGCATCACGAAGCTTTCCCTTCTGAAAATTGGCAATATACCGCGTCGTAAAATACGTAACTGCCAGAACAAAGCCAAAGATCAGAAGCAGCGTCAGAAAACGTGTAATATTGTCCAGCGTATCAACTGTTAATAACATAAATACTAATCCTTAATAATCTCTGTCACTCTCACGCCGAAGCTTTCTTCGATGACTACGACTTCACCCTTGGCAACATATTTACCGTTGACCAAAACATCGATCGGCTCACCTGCAAGCTTTTCAAGCTCTATGATCGTACCCGGCGCAAAATCAAGTATCTCATGGATTGTCTTTACTGTCCTGCCAAGCTCTACCGTAACTTCAAGCGGCACATCCATGATCAGGTTGATA
>DLOQ01000159.1:4024-5563 GCA_002479655.1 Lachnospiraceae bacterium UBA7480 | reverse complement strand
TAATATACTTTACCACGTCTTCTTTTCCATGACCGCCCAGCAAGGTTTCTTCTGTAATCTTATCAACCAACTCCAGCGAATAGGGCAGACCGTCCACCTCCACATAAGTCGCTCGAACATGATAGATACACTCGTCTACAAACTTCAATTTGGTTAGGCTTCCCTTACTCGACATACATTTCGCTGAGATACAGTTTTCACACCGATCTTCTTTGCTCCACATGTCATAGCAGCGGTATTCTGAGTCTTGATGATTACCCGCCTCATCAATGTTAACTTGACAGTTTTTCGTGGCGTCAACCAATCGGACAACATCAAAGACTTTGTTGAGATACTGCAATAATACCCTGGCCTCCGGGCCGCTCATGGAACAATGGTCTGTTCGCTTTTTTTCATAGCGCTGCAGTTGTTCCGTTATATGGCTGGTTTCATTTATTGTGTTCTCAAAGTCAAAGGTATCTTTGGCCGTCAGCTCCCGTTGGAGTGTATCTCCAATATCACGCAGACATTCCAGTAACAAGGGATGGAACACTCCACACTGCCCATCAAAGATCATTTTCATTGCTGTATCATGGGAATACGCTGACTTGTAACACCGTTCACTGGTAAGCGCATCATAAACATCCGCCAAGGCGACCACCTGTGCAGAGAGCGGAATGGTATCTCCCTTCAACCCATCCGGATAGCCGCTTCCATCATACCGCTCATGATGCCATCGGCAGATTTCATATGCCGTTTTGAGCAAAGGCTCATTCCGGTCAATGGGCAGATCCATGAGTATATTCGCTCCTGCCATACAATGTCCCTGCATAATCTGGTATTCCCCTACTGAAAGACGGCCGGGCTTATTGAGGATTTCTTCTGGAATGGCGATCTTGCCAATATCGTGCAGCGCCGAAGCCATACTGATCAGAGAAATATCTTCATTGGTGATTTTATTACTGCCGATTTTTAACATATACTGTCGAAGCAGAAGGTCAGTAATGATATTGATATGTATGACATGAAGCCCACTTTCTCCATTGCGGAATTCCACGATATGGGACAAGATGGAAAGCATGAGCCGATTGTCCTTTTCCTTTTTACTTATCTGTTGGGTAATGATCTCCATCAACTGACGTTGTCTTGCAAAGGATAAAATAACATTGGCTACACGGCGGCGTACAATCATCGTGTTATAAGGCCGGGCTATATAATCTGTTGCTCCAAGATCATACGCACGCTCTATAAATTGGGGCGCAGTTTCACTGGATATCATGATGACCGGAATCACATCAATCCAATGTAACCGGCCCATATGTTTCAGCAGCTCCAGTCCGTCCATCTGCGGCATTTGAACATCCAGCAGAATAAGAGACAGATTTGATACATGTTCACGCATTATTTCAACAGCCTGCACCCCATTCTCCGCTTCCAGAATCTCATATTCATCCCCAAGCATAGAGCCCAGCATCTCACGATTTAATTCAGAATCGTCCACAATTAAAACCCTTAATTTTGGTCTGACTTTCAACATATCATCACTCCAGTGAATTTCTT
>DLOQ01000159.1:0-3944 GCA_002479655.1 Lachnospiraceae bacterium UBA7480 | reverse complement strand
ATGATACCCAATCATGCACAAGTAGAAATTACTGTACTAACTCACCCATACACCGCTTTGCTTCAAATTTCATTACCACTATTCTGAATTTTGTAGTATACTAAAAGCAATATGTGTTTGAGCTTTAGAAAGGGCATTTATATTATGAAACGACAGGAAACTCGTTTTTCTTATGTATATGAAGATTTAAAAAAACGTATTGTTTCAGGGCAATTCCAGCCCGGCAGCAAACTCCCTTCTTCCAGAAATCTATGTGAAGAATACAATGTGNNATTGCGACCATTACGCGGGTACTGGATACCTTAAAGGCTGAAAAATTTATTGATATTCAAATCCGGCAGGCCCCCGTAGTCCTTCCGCACAACTTAACAGGTTCCGGGATAACTGCAATTTTAGAGCAGCGGGATTCTATCTTACAGGTATATGAAACTTATGGACGATTGTTACCCTATCTGCTTGTATTTGCCTCACATAACTGCTCGGTTGAGTCCATGCCTCATTATCGGCAGGCGCAAAGAGNNGATCTGTTCCGAGAGCTGGAAGGCTCTGATTGCGTTGACAAGGGATATTTTAAGCGCCAGCCATAATCCTCTGTTATGTGATCTGCATACAGCCTTTGATCTTCAGGGGAATTTTGCGTACTTTTTAGAAAAATGCAGCTTTTCCCAAGATATCATGTACCGGAGGCCAACTTTTGAACCTCGATCAATCATTGAGGTATTATCAGAACGCAATCCAGTGGAACAGTACCATCATTTAAAAGCACTTTATCAGGACATGTCTGCCATCATTACAGAAATTTTCATTCAGATGTCTGACAGCGTTGCCAAGGTTCCCACCCAGGCGCCAGCTGCATTTGAATGGAATCCTCTAAGAGGCAAGGATTACTACTATTCCCGTATTGTCCGTGACTTGACTCGAAAAATCGGAACAGGCATCTACCAGGCCGGGGCTTATTTGCCCTATGAGGCACAACTGGCAAAGCGGTATGGCGTGTCTGCTTACACGGTCAGAAAGGCATTGAGCCCGCTGGAACAAAGAGGCTATACAAAGACTTTAAATGGCAAGGGTACAATGGTTCTGACTCCCGATCAGCTCAACACCGAACAGTCACTGATGGATTTTACTACGAAGCGAGATGCCCTTACATATCTTTATTCATTGCAGCTCATGGTGCTATTGTCCTATCCGGTTGCAGCCTACGCTGCACCTCATTTTAGCGAAAATGATTTAATAGTATTGGCTGACCAAATTAAAAAGCCAAGGATTGCGCTCACGAGTTTGTTTCAGATGATTTCTAAACACCTGTCTTTAGAGCCATTACAAGTCATTTGGCATGAAACGAGCCAAATCACAGAATGGGGGTTCTATCTTGCATTTTATCCGCATGGAGCCGATGCAATCGAACAGCTCAATGCAATCACTCGGAGAGCGTATCACTGTCTGCGTTCTGGAAAAAACGCAGAGTTTGCTGAGAATCTGGCTGACTCTTACCGTATGATTTTAGCCTCTGTTCAGGCATATATGGTTGATCAGTACAATTTTACCGAGGCTTTATCCGTTCAGGTCCCCGACAGGGATTCCTTAAAATAAGTGTCAATCAGTTGGAATGTGGAAAACAGCTACATTCCAACTATTTTTCTGACTGTGTTTGCCGTTCTGATTGTCAGTTTGCCGCTGATATCCGCACGTGCCGTCTCCTTCCACCAGTTTNNTATTCGCACTTGCCGTCTCCCTCCACCAGTTTGTCTTTTGATAATCCTTCCGGCTGAACGACCAGAATACCGCTTCTTTATAATCCTGAATCTTTTCCAATTCCTCCCTGGGGTCCCCGATCTCGTCCCACACTTCAGCAAATGTAGCCGGAGGCATAATAAAAATCAGATTATCATAGATTTCCTTATTTTCATCACCCCACCAGTCAGGCGCGTGTTGCAAAATATCTTCGAGATCCTCTTTTGATATGACGAAAACCGGAATATCCAGACCAAACCACTTTTTTATCGTTGTTTCAATCCGGTCTGTAAGGCTCCCNNACCGTTCTTTTATCATCGTTTCAATTCGGTTTGTAAGGCTTCCCATATTCTCTTCATCACTTGAAAAAATCACATTGCCACTGTTCAGATAGGTCTTAACCGCTCCGAACCCAAGCTCCTCAAAAGCTTTCTTTAGTTCAGCCATCGGAACTTTATTTTTGCCACTTATATTGACACCGCGCAAAAGCGCAATATATCTCGTTGCTTCCTTCATGCAAATCTCCATTTCGCCTTATTCTGATATACTCTCAAGGACGGAAAGATCATGTTTGTCCTTATCCTTTAGCTCGTATTAACTGCTGAAGTTTTTCTTGAATGTCCGTTCCCTTTATGCCTATCATGGGAATAGATATGTTTTCTCGCAAAAGCTGGTGAAAAATTTTTTCTATAAATAGTCCCATACCATTGATTTCTGCATCATTGTCCGATGTTGTTTCGACACCACAATTGGGAGAACGATTTGCCCCAATAATACCGATAACTTCAAATCCATATTTCTTATATTCCATGATATGTTGCACTACATAATCAGCCAGTCTTGTTAGTTTCAAATTCGAGTCGGCATTTTGCATTGCTGAACGTATGCGTGTATTCTCTACCACTACCGGGCTATCAGCGCCATGAATATTTCCCCTATCAAGTCCTAAACAGCAAAACTCCGGACAGGGCATTTGGACAATACCAATATCTGCATTTAAGAAAAAATCAACATCCCTGCACTCCTGTCAAACTGATTCGTCATTTCTTACTTTTCGATTGAAATAAACGGAGGAAAGGTATCGGAGCTATCGTTACGCCGCATAGTTTTTGAGTCCACATCAAAACACTTGCCGTTGTATTCATAGTGCAGCTTATTAGCTTTAACATAAAAACAATGTTCCGATTGAAATGCAACGGGCTTAAAATTCCCTTCTTGTATCGGCTGATCCCGATACAAGACCTGATCTTCCGATAACTTCAGCACATCATTTTCAAGACGCACATCATAAATTCCACTTACGATAGCCTCTGCTGCCACGTTTTTCCCTGAAGCTGAAATGAAACGAAAACAGCCAGTCAAACTATTCGTGCTTTTTCGCTTCGCCAGTTCAAATCGGAACAGGGATACACCACTGAAATCTTTTCGCAATTTTTCCCGTTGTCTATCCTTTCCCATGAGCCATATCTTCTCATTAGATACAATAAACATATCCAACTGAAATCCACTCTGAGAATATTTTAGATTAGAGAAAGTTTTAAAGCACATCAATACGGTAAACACGCATTAAATTTTCCTCGTATTCTTTGCAAAAACTGTATGCTTTCTCTAATTGTGATTTCTTGATCAAATGAATCGTTCCTAAGACCAATTCAGAATACATCTTCTCATATATTGAAGTGCTATTGGGCATACTGCTTATAGTCTTGACGATCTGAGGTGCGGTTCTATAATATGTTTTCACATCTTCTGGATGAAATTCTTTGACATAGGAATCTCTAAATTTTCGTAAGATGTAAATTTCGCTATTGGAGCACCATCTGCACGGGGAAATAGCACCATGGTCACGGTCTTTTAGCACCATCCTCACGGGCGAGAGCACCATTCACGGTAAACTCTTTATAATTGTGGCAGCACGCATTGCGTGACTACACAACAGGAGGTTTTACCGAGATGGTAGACTACCGAGAGATCTTGAGGCTCAGCAGTGACCCCAAGAACAGCCAACGTCGCATTGAACTCATTGTTCATAGCTCGCGGCACACGATCAGCGATGTTCTCACCGCAGCAAAGACAGNNCACGAGATACAGTTCGTGATGTCCAGAAGGCGGCTAAGAAGGCCAATGTAAGCTGGCCGCTGGACGAGTCCGTGACAAACGAGATGCTGCGGGAAGTACTCTTCCCCGACATGGCCAGCGCCGTGCAGGTC
>DLOQ01000021.1 GCA_002479655.1 Lachnospiraceae bacterium UBA7480 | reverse complement strand
CTTCCAATGCATATGCACAGACTATGATTGGCGCAGCCCGCCATATCATCTCTTTAAAGGCAGCTTAGCTTATTATTGCGCAGCCCGCTGTATCATTTTTAGGTTTCAAACTGGCTGTTATACAGCTTCGCGTAAAAGCCTTCCTGCTCCAGCAGGCTTTCATGGTTCCCCTGCTCTACGATATGTCCGTCGCGCATGACAAGAATANNATATCCGCCTCCCGGATTGTGGAAAGCCTGTGCGCCACGATAAAGCTGGTTCTGCCCTGCATCATTCTGGCAAATGCATTCTGGATCTTGATCTCCGTTCTGGTATCAATGGAACTTGTCGCCTCATCTAAAATCAGCATCGGCGGCAGTGCAAGCATCACTCTGGTGATACAGATCAGCTGCTTCTGCCCCTGTGACAAGGTGCCCTCATTTTCCCCGATCACGGTATCATAGCCATGCTCCAGCCGGCGGATAAAACTGTGCGCGTGGGAAGCCTTGGCTGCTGCCACAATCTCCTCCTCCGTGGCATCCGGCTTTCCCATGATGATATTGTCCCGGATGGTACCGTTCATCAGCCACGTTTCCTGTAATACCATGCCAAAAGAAGTCCGAAGGCTCTTTCTGGTCATCTCGCGGATATCTGTTCCATCCACCGCAATACTTCCCTGATTCACATCATAGAAACGCATCAGAAGATTGATCAGCGTCGTCTTTCCGCATCCTGTCGGTCCGACAATTGCAATACGCTGTCCGGGCTTTACGGTAAGATTCAGGTCTTCAATCAGGCTGCGTTCCGGCACATAAGAGAATCCCACATGCTCCAGTTTCAGACTGCCCCTGACATCATGAAGCGTCACCGCATCCTCTGCTTCCGGAATCTGCGGTTCTTCTTCAATCAGCTCAAAGATACGTCCCGCACAGGCGATCGCGTTTTGAAGTTCCGTGATCACGCCGGAGATTTCATTAAACGGCTTCGTATATTGGTTTGCGTAGCTTAAAAGACAGGATAACTGCCCAACGGTCAATGCCCCGCCCGTGGCAATGACCGTCATGGAACCTGCCAGCGCCACTCCGGTATATACCAGTGAATTGACAAATCTGGTAGAAGGATTGGTCGTGGAGGAGAAGAAGATCGCCCGAAGGGATGCCTTCTGCAGCCGTCCGTTGATCTCGTCAAACTGCTCCATCGCATCGTCCTCATAGGAAAATGCCTGCAATACCTTCTCATTGCCAATCATTTCATCAATAAAGGTGGTCTGCTCCGCCCTTGTTTCCGACTGCAGGCGGAACATATCATATGTCTTTTTCGCGATAAACGCCGCGACAAATAAAGATACCGGCGTAATCAGGACGACGATCAGCGTCACCTGGACATTGATGCGAAACATTAAAACCAATGTTCCGATGATGGTAAGCACACCTGTAAAAAGCTGTGTAAATCCCATCAGCAGACCATCCGCAAATTGATCTACATCCGCGATCACGCGGCTGACGATCTCGCCTACTGGATGCGCGTCGATATAGGAAAGCGGAAGCTTCTCTATCTTTTCAAATGCCTCCCTCCGGATATCCCTTACCACATCAAAGGTGATCTTATTGTTACATGTATTCATGATATACTGCGCTATAATCGTCACGCCGATCACGGTCAGCATCCTGTTGATGATCTTGGAAAGCCCGTCAAAATCCACCTGACCTTTTGCCACGATCATATCAATGGCGTCACCGGTCAGGATCGGCAGAACCAATGCCAAAAGCGCGGAAACCGCCGCCATTAACAGCGAAAGAAGGAGCAAACCCCAATATCTGCTGATATAATGCAGGACTTTTTTAATAATATCACGGTTACGCATTTGCCACGCCTCCCTTCGTCTCTTTCTTAAACTGGGAGTCGTAGATCTCCTTATAGACTTCGCACGTCTTTAAAAGCTCCTCATGCGTTCCAAGCCCTGCCGCTTCTCCATCCTCCAAGACAAGGATCTGATCGGCATGCATCATGGAAGCTGTCCGCTGCGACACGATAAATAAAGTGGNNNNCCGTTGCATAGTCAAGCGCCGACGCGCTGTCGTCCAAGATCAGGATCTTAGGCTGCTTTACCAACGCTCTCGCAATCGCCAGACGCTGTCTCTGCCCGCCGGAGAAATTCTTTCCCCCCTGCGCCACTTCCGCGTCCAGACCGCCCTCCTTCTGCAAGACAAATTCCTTTGCCTGCGCGATCTCCAGCGCCTTCATGATCTCCTCATCCGTCGCGTCTTTTTTGCCCCATTGCATATTGCTGCGGATCGTACCGCTAAACAGCACGGACTTCTGCGGCACGATGCCGATCTTATCCCGCAGCGCGTGATACCGGTACTCTTTCACATCTACACCATCTACACGTACCGTCCCTTTGGTAACATCATAAAATCTTGGGATCAGATTGACAAGCGTCGTCTTACCGGATCCGGTGCCGCCGATGATGCCGATCACGGAACCTTTTTTTACCTCCAGCGTGATCCCCTGCAAAGAGTCCTCAGACGCATTGCAGTACCTGACAGATACGTCGGTCAATTCCACAGCACAGCTGTCATTTACCGCACGCCCGTTCCCACCATCATAGGTTCCCTCCGTCATGGAAGACTGTATCTGCAGCACACCTGAGATCCTTCCCGCGCATGCTACAGCCTTCGTCACCGTAATGATCAGATTAGCCAGTTTGATCAATTCAATCAGGATCTGGGACATATAATTGACAAGGGCAACCACCTCACCTTGTGTGATGATACCCTGATCCACCTGAACCGCCCCGCGGTATACCAGCCAGATAATGCCGCTATTGATGATGGCAAAGGTCAGCGGATTCATCAATGCGGAGATGCTTCCCACCGCCGTCTGTATCCCCACCAGCTCATGATTGGCTTTCTCAAATCGGCTGATCTCCTCTTCCTCCTTGGAGAATGCCCTGATCACCCTGACACCGGTCAGATTCGCCCTCGTTCTTGACAAAACCTGATCCAGCGCATTCTGCACTTTCCGGTACATCGGTATCGTCAAAAGCATGATGCCGTACACCACAACGGACAGCAGCGGGATCACTACCACAAACACGACCGCAGCCTTGACATTGATCGTAAACGCCATGATCATTGCGCCCAAAACGATAAACGGAGATCTTAAAAACAAACGGAGCGTCAGATTCACGCCGGACTGCAGCTGATTAATATCGCTTGTCATACGGGTGATCATTGTAGACGTCCCGATCGTATCGATCTCCGAATAAGACAATCCCTGGATATGATGAAACAATGCCTGCTTTACCCTTGCCGAAAATCCTACTGCCGCCTTCGCTGAAAAAAACTGCGCCGTCAGTGAGCATACCAGCCCGATGATGCCAAGCGCAACCATGATCAGGCACATTTTTACAATATAAGCCCTGTCCCCTTCTGCGATGCCCACATCAATGATCTGTACCACAACAAGCGGAATCAAAAGCTCAAATGAAGCCTCCAGCAGCTTAAACAGAGGTCCAAGCACACATTCTTTACCATATCCTTTAAAATATTTGAACAATGCTTTCATTTAATAAACATGTCCCTTTCATTACCTGCGGCGGGTTNNAGGTTCCGTGTACATGATCTTCGCCGCCATTTCCTCTGCGCTTTTCTCATCCGTCAGGAGTGCCAGCAGACGCAGACCGAACGCAACGGAAGTTCCCATGCCTCTGGAAGTGATCACATGCCCATCTACCGATACCTTATCAAACGAAACCTTTGCGCCTGTCAGCTGGTCTTCCATACCGCCATAACATCCTGCCTTTCTTCCCTGAAGGATGCCCCGATGCCCTAAGATCGTCGGCGCAGCGCAAATTGCAGCCACATATTTTTCTTTTGCATGAAACTCGTCAACCTTCTCCATCAGGGGCGCGCAATTTTCCAGATTTTCTTTCCCCTTCAATCCTCCGGGAAGGACGATCATATCCACTTCCGCAAAATCCAGTTCCTCAAAAAGAATATCCGCCTTGACTTCAATGTTGTGGGAGCCCATCACTGCAAGTCTTCCCATGATGGAAACCATGACGGTTTCCACGCCGCCCCGGCGCAAAATATCCACGACTGTCAAACCCTCGATTTCCTCAAATCCATCCGCTAACATTACCGCTGTTTTTCCCATATAACTGTTACGCTCCTTTCTTTTTGCTTATTTATTAGGCGTTTGCGAAACTC
>DLOQ01000113.1:11133-18014 GCA_002479655.1 Lachnospiraceae bacterium UBA7480 | reverse complement strand
TTGGTGTTAATGGCGTCCGGTTCGTTATTCAGTGAACCATAAATCTTTTTTACATATTCTTCCAGTTTGGAATATTGCTTTTTGTCCAGCAAGGATTCTATACATGAAATCTGATTTTTATATTCGTGCGTCTTTCTTTTTTGGTTATCAAAGTTTTCAGAAATAGACCGATACATTTCCAACTGGTTTTTCGCCTGAATTTGAAAAACCTTAGTTTCATGCATCTTCATTTCTCTTTCCACAATATCGTTAATCAGATAGAACACAAAGATATTCATCCCCACTATTCCAAATGCAATGACAACAAGCAAATTTCCCTGCTCTACTGTTTGCACATATTCAAAAGTAGTTAGCATTGCCGAAATAACTGCTATGGTAAAAACAGGCAAAAACAAAAACCTTAACCACTCTGTATCTAACATCATTTCTACTGACTTTTTCCCAAATTTCTTCCTTATAACAAGAACAAGAAAGAACAATATTACTTTTCCTAACAAATATGCCAAATTGCCACTAATATCATACTGCTGTTCTGACAATTCACTACCTAAAAACAACCATCCGATAATCAAAAACAACAGATAATCCATTGTCAGCAACAATGCCTCAAATAGCAGTGCCAATGCAAAAGATTTTTTCAAACTGATTTTAACATGCCAAAGCATAAATACTGAAAATACAGAAATCGCAACAATCTGCCTTAGTACAAAATATTCAGATAAGCCATATGAATAAAAACACATACTGCCAAGCAATAGCAACCCCTGTATGAAATTAATCCATCCTTTATGCCTTATTTCACCAAAAGTTTCAAAAAAAATCCTACAACACGTTGCTTCAATAAATATCAACAATACATTCCGGAGTAAATCAAACATTTACACTTCTCCCTGACACGCTATAAACTTTTTCTTGACTTCCTTTCATCACATATGGCAATTCTGAACATCTGCTTTGTCTCCCCTTTCCTGCATCCAAAGCAAGAAAAAACAACATGAAAAAAGTCTAAAAATCCCCACATTATTGTATTTTTCTTTAGTACATTAGTCAACTAAATTGCAGAAATCGACCATTTTATGCAGAATTTGACTTAGAACCCGTTTTAGTCCATTTTAGTCGGTTCCATTTTAGTTTTATTTTTTTCAGAAAGTTTGAATTTTTACAAGAAAAAATTGTTCAGAAAAAAAGCAGAAAATACCCCAACGATCTTTTTGCCATTTCGATAGCCGTATCATGCATTTTGTTTTTCCTTTATTATTTCTTTTTGCCGCCTATCTTTGTGACATAGCTCAACCCGGTTCCGTGTCCTGCGGAAACTCTTGCCGTGGTTCCTGTTTTGGAGTTCACGGAAATCCCTGCATGCTTGCCGCCGATGCTGACTCCGACGCTTTTCAGCCCGATATTCAGCTTTACTCCCGGCGCGATCTTAATACTCTTTCTGAAACGAAGTCCCATAATTCATTCCCTCCTGTCCCCATGTCGCAGCTCTGCCGCGACTTAAATATTGGTGAAAAACGCGTATTTTGCGTTTTTCGGTGTGAAACTTAGTGTTTCTATGCGAAATGCCCATTGGCATAAGCATCAGAAACACTTTTCACACTAACCATAATATATTTATGTCAACAAATTGATGCAACATATCCCTTCCCGCACCTTTATCTATTTTCATATATATACCGGTTATTCGATTTCTTTCCGGAAATCAGCACATCCTTATCTGTCAACTGCAGTCCGTCTATAACCCGGAGTGCCTCCTCCATCTGCGCTTCATTAACACAGATGATCAGCCTTGTCTGCTCCTTCAGCAAAAATCTCTGGAAAAGCCCCGGCTCCTGCCACCGAAGGAAATAGGAGACTCTTGCGTATTGCAGCGCCGCTTCTATCTTATGCCTCACCGCATTCCTGCGTTTGTCATTTCCGGCGATGATCTCGCACAGATCCACTTCATTATTCACTTTGATGTGCGTCATCATATTATCGATCATCATGCACCCGCATATCCCGCTTCAAATGCCGCCTTGTTGATCTCCACCGTTTTCGGGGGAACCGTCTTTTCGATCACCTGAAGCCATTCTTCCTTCGTAAAGTTCATCCGTTTTGCCGCCACGCCGATAATAATGGTATTAAAAACCTTGGCATTGCCAAGCTTCTTCGCCTCCGCCATGGCATCTACAGCAACCACCTGATATTCCTTTGACAGATTCTCAATGATCTGCTCCGGATATTCCGCCGCGCCGGTCACTACCGTCATCGGATCGATCCGCTGGTCATTGACGATGATCACGCCGTCCTTTTTCAGAAAATGCGCATAACGGAGCGCCTCCAAGCGCTCAAATGCAATCAAAACATCCGCGCAGCCTTCTTCCACGATCGGCTCCGCCACTTCTTTTCCATACCGCACAAAGGTCACCACAGATCCGCCTCTCTGCGCCATTCCATGTACCTCTGATAATTTCACATCATATCCTGCCTGCGTCGTGATACCGCCAAGGATCCTGCTGGTCAGCAGCGTTCCCTGCCCGCCCACGCCTACGATCATGATACTTTTTGTCTGTTCCATATGGATCGTCCTGCTCCTCTCTGTTGTGTTTTTATTTACTCATTCATGCGATCGGCACCGTCTCGATCGCCTCAAACTTACACTGCGTCTTGCAAAGGCCGCATCCGTTACACATCGTCTCATCAATCTTCACCGTGCCGTCTGCCTGCTTCGTGATCGCCGGACATCCCGGTTTTAAGCACATGCCGCACTTCTTACACTTCTCCGGAAGCGCGACGCATTTTACCTTGGAGACATTACTCTTTAATAATGCGCAGGGCGCCTGTGCAATGATCACGGAGACCGCATCCCTTGCGACTTCTTCCTTTACCGTCTCCGCAAGCAGTTTTGTATCAAAGGCATTGACCACTTTTACATGCTGTACGCCAAGCGCATGACACAATTCTTCCAGATCCACCGCAAATGTCGGATCTCCTTTTAATGTCCTGCCCGTCGCCGCATGATCCTGATGTCCCGTCATGCCCGTTGTGGAATTGTCCAATATGATGACCGTTCCGGAAGACTGGTTATATACCATATTCATCAGGGAATTCACGCCGGTATGTAAAAACGTGGAATCTCCGATGAGCGCAACCCAGTCCTTGATATATTCCTTTCCTTTCGCCTTCTCCATCCCGTGAAGCATGGAGATACTTGCTCCCATACAGATCGTAGTGTCGATCACATTCAGGGGCGGTACGGCGCCTAAGGTATAACATCCGATATCTCCCGCGCCATGGATCTTAAGCTGATTCAATACGGAAAATACGCTTCTATGCGGACAGCCCGGACAGAGAATCGGCGGTCTTGCCGGAACCTTTGCAGGCTCCTTCGTAACGATCTCCTGCTTCAGGATCGCCTTACGCAGCATATTGGCGCTGTATTCCCCCTGAATGGTAAAGATCTCTTTCCCAATCAACTTGATGCCCCATGATCTTACCTGTTCTTCGATCAACGGCTCCAGTTCTTCTACCACATAAAGCGTCTCTACCTTGGAAGCAAATTCCTCTATCATCTTCCTCGGCAGCGGATGAACAAGCCCCAGCTTTAATACCGATGCATCCGGCAGCGCTTCCCGTACATACTGGTAGGGTATTCCCGATGTGATCACACCGATGGACGTATCCCTGTATTCCGTGCGGTTGATCGCCATAGAAGACGCATCCTCCGCCATCTTCTTTAATCTTTGTTCCACAATGTNNTCATCACGCGCTTTGCCGGATCCCTCTCATATATCTTATCTGCCGGTTCCTCGCGTTCTTCCAATACAACCACGCCCTGTGAATGTGCCAGTCTGGTTGTGGTGCGGATCATGACCGGCGTATCATATTCCTCGCTTAACGCAAAGGCAAGCTTTGTATAGTCCTTCGCCTCTTGTGAGTCTGCGGGTTCCAATACCGGAACCTGCGCAACTCTTGCCACGCATCTGGAATCCTGCTCATTCTGAGAACTGTGCATACCGGCATCATCGGCCACNNAATCACAAGCCCGCCATTCACACCGGCATACGATACGGAATATAATGGATCGGACGCCACATTGACGCCGACATGCTTCATGGACGCCATCGCCCTGACACCGCTGAATGACGCGCCAATTGCCACTTCCATAGCTACCTTTTCATTCGGTGACCACTCCGCGTATATCTCAGGATATTTCACAATATTTTCACTGATTTCCGTACTCGGCGTTCCGGGATAAGCTGCGGAAACCTTCACTCCCGCCTCATAAGCTCCTCTCGCGATCGCCTCGTTGCCAAGCATAATTTTCTTCTCTGCCATAACTGATTTCCTTTCTGTATCTTATGCAGTTAAATTATTTATCAAAATGATTTTCTTTCTATACCGCTTATTCAGCATAACATATTTTAATCAAAAATACAAACACTTCCCAACAAGTACCGGCATATTAATATCATAAACGCCGCCTTGAGGGATCGCATGTCACACTGTACTATTTTAGATGGGGGATATCATGGGGAAAAACTCCATGACACGGAATATCAAAGCTGCCACGAAAATGACTGTCCGGAAACAGCCTATCCTTTTGAAACATTGCTGATCAGGATGATCGAACTGACCGGTCAGCTTCTTGCCGAACAGGGTTATCAGGTCTGCTATACCCGCTGCGGCGACTGCATGATGACACCCAGCAAGGTTGCCGAGCTTGCCAATACCGGATTATGTCAGGGCAAAACAGAGATCCCGCTTCAGGATTCCTGTCTGCTTTCCTTCCACCGCTCGCTCCTTTTATGCCCCGGTTCCGTCCGGAATGTAGAGATATTCGTCTATCAACGCAACAGCCCGTCCTCGCGTCTGGCTTATTCCATCTTAGACGAACTTCAAAATGAAGGCTACCGGAGCCTTGGCGTTCAGGAACGCCCCAACCTGACGATCCTGCGGCGCACCAATATGCCTGCTTTATTCATTACTTTGGGGAATCTTCCACTTTCGTGTGATTCAGAGGAAGAGAATGAGCAATTGATACAGGCGACGGCAGAAGCATTGGCACGGGGAGTCGTAAATTATTTTTCAACCTAATAACCATGTTCATCTTATCTCCACTATTGCCATGGAATAACCTTTGAGTGGTTCTTTCGCGTGTTCTTGCATATGCAATTTCTTTAAGTCAATTTTTTCATAAGCCGGATCATTCTCTCCCGCGCACCGGAATCCATCCAATACGATCTCCTCTCCGTAAAGAAGCGGCACCACGGAAAAGCTTTCCAATCCCGTACTCAGTCCCCTGCCGGTACACTTGATACAGCTTTCTTTCAGACACCAAAGCTCATAAAAACACTGCTTCCGGTCATTTGCTTCTTTTAGATACGCAAGCTCCTCCGGATGAAAGAACCGTTTTGCCAGCCTGTCCTCATTCTTCTCATGTCTCTGGATATCTGCGCCGATCTCCTTGTCCGAGATCGCGCAGAGCACATAATCCCCGGAATGGGAAAGATTAAAATAGAGTCCCAGCTCCTTCGGAAGCATCGGTTTTCCATGCTCTTTGACCCAACAGCTTCCGTCCCAATGAGTGCCGATAGACCGCACCGCATAATGAAGCAAAAGACCAGCAGCTACGCTTCTGGCCTTATCGGGACGTTGTACCATCTTCTCTGTTTTTTCCTGCCGCTCTTTACTGACCATGGAAAGAGCCTTCTGATAAAAGGCATCCTCCATCAGCGGCTCTATCGCAGCGACATATATTTTATGCATCGTTCCCTTTTTCCTTCAGATCAAGCTTGATCTCCAACTCCTCTAACTGCTTCGGATCTACGACATTCGGTGCTTCCGACATCAGGCAGGAAGCATCCTTTACCTTCGGAAACGCAATGACTTCACGGATATTATCTGCCTGCACCATCAGCATGATCAGACGATCCAGACCAAATGCAAGACCGGCATGAGGCGGTACGCCGTACTTAAAGGCATTTAACAAAAATCCGAATTTCTCATAAGCCTCCTCTGTGCCAATACCAAGCTTCTCAAACATCTTCTCCTGCACATCGGACTGATAGATTCTGACGGAACCGCCGCCCAGCTCCACGCCGTTCAAAACACAGTCATATGCCTTGGCGCGCACCTTCCCCGGATCGGTATCCAAGAGCGCAAGGTCTTCCTCCATCGGCATTGTAAACGGATGATGCATCGCCACGTAACGGTTCTCTTCCTCATCCCACTCAAGCAGCGGAAATTCCGTGATCCACAGGAAACGATACTCTTCCTTTTTCAATATTCCCATATTCCTTGCGATCTCAAGACGCAGATTTCCGAGAACATCCCATACCACTTTATTCTTATCTGCCGCAAATAAAAGCAGATCTCCATTTTCCCCGTCCATCGCCGCAACTAAAGCAGCCGTCTGTTCTTCCGTCATAAACTTTGTAAAGGAAGACTTATATGTGCCATCCGGCTGGATCGCAAGATAAGCAAGTCCCTTCGCGCCAAAATCCTTTGCAAAATCCACCAGCGCGTCGATCTTCTTCCTCGGCATCTCTCCCTGCCCCTTTGCATTGATGCCCCGGACAGTCCCGCCATTTTCCAAAGTGCTCTTAAATACAATAAAATCAACATCCTTTACCACTTCAGATACATTGACAAGCTCCATGCCGAATCTGACATCCGGTTTATCGGAACCAAAGCGGTCCATCGCCTCCTGCCATGTCATCCGCTGCATCGGAAGCGGCACCTCCACGCCAAGATGCTCCTGAAACAGCTTCTGCAGCAGGCGCTCATTCACATCAATGACATCATCCACATCCACAAAGGAAAGCTCCATATCCACCTGTGTAAATTCCGGCTGCCGGTCGGCACGAAGATCCTCGTCACGGAAGCATTTTGCAATC
>DLOQ01000113.1:9541-11094 GCA_002479655.1 Lachnospiraceae bacterium UBA7480 | reverse complement strand
CACGCGGCTGGGCACCAGATAATCCCTTGCCCCCTCCGGCGTGGAACGATTTAAGATCGGTGTCTCGATCTCCAGAAAACCCTCATCACTCAAGAAATTGCGGATCGAATTGACCACATGGCTCCGTACCATCAGATTATGCTGGATATCCGGTCTTCTCAGATCCAGATATCTGTATTTCAATCGAAGTTCTTCCTTCGTCTTGGAATCCGCCTCGATCGGAAATGGAGGCGTCTCCGCCTCGGATAAGATACGAAGCGACGCTGCGCGGACTTCGATCGTGCCTGTNNATTTTCTACAGTTCCGGTGACTGCGATCACAAATTCACTGCGCAGCTTCTCCGCCTTTGCAAATCCCTCTTTATCTATATAACCCGCGCTGTTCTCTTCAGAAGTCTCAAAGATGATCTGTACGATTCCGGAACGGTCCCGAAGATCCAGAAAGATGATACCGCCTTTATTTCTGTTTTTCTGCACCCATCCCATCAGCGTGACGGTCTCGCCGATATTCTGCTCGGAAATCTCCGCGCATCTGTGGGTTCTTTTCAAGCCTTTCATTGTCTCTGCCATGATATGATGCTCTCCTTATGTTATTTATTTAGTGTACGGTGTATGGTTTATGGTGTGCGGTTTACATAACTCTTCGTTTATTCATCTATGTTCCAAAAACACCATAAATGGAATCATTTTGGGAACATAGATGAATATACTTCAGGTTATGTAAACCTTACTTTAAAGCATTGACGTAAAATTCTTCATATTCCGTATAGCCCTGCTGCGCAAGCTGTTCCTTTTGAAATTTTTTGTTTTTATTCATGCGCGCGATCAGGACTACGCCGCCCTCCCGGCGCAGCTTCTCCGCTTTCTGAAAGATCTCGTTGACGCGGTCGGAAGGCATCCCCTTCTCAATCAGGAAGGCAGTCTTATTGCCCTGTCCCGGCACCTTGAAACCGTTATCCAAAAGGATGGTGATGATACGCTCAAAGCCAATGGAAAAACCGCATGCCGGCGTATCGCTGCCGGTAAATTTCCCGATCATCTTATCATAACGTCCGCCGCCGCCGCAGCTGGAATGGAACTCTTTTAACTCGACCTCAAAGATCGTCCCCGTATAATACGACATGCCACGCACCAGCGTCGGATCAAACAGAAGCGTAAAATCCGCCGTTTTTGCCGCATTTACCGCAGCATCGATCTCCGTCAGATTGTCTCTGCACTCCTTCGGAAGATATTCCCCCAGCCTGTCCGCCAGATATGCCACCGGATCCTTTTCCTTCTCCAAATCAGCAAAAAGCGCAGTATATTTCTCTACGCTCTCTCCGGCAAATCCCGCCTCGATCAGCGTATCCCTGACGCCGTCTAAGCCGATCTTGTCCATCTTATCCAATATGATGAAAACCTCGTCAAAGCTCTCCTCTGCAAATCCGGCATAAGAAGCCATTGCCTTTAACATCCGCCTGTCATTGATCCGGATATTAAAATTTTTGAAGTTCAGTTTCCCCAGCAAAGTCGTCGTCGCAAGGATCAGCTCGATCTCCGCCAGATTGGACGGCT
>DLOQ01000113.1:7544-9522 GCA_002479655.1 Lachnospiraceae bacterium UBA7480 | reverse complement strand
CCATACATTACCCATCTGCAACGCCTTAAACGGGCTTGGCAGTTCATTGGCATGATTGGAATAATACCTTGCCAGCGGCACCGTCAGATCATATCTTAGACCGCTGTCAGTCAGATCCGCCTCCGACTGCGCCGACTCAAGATTTAATTTATCGCCGCGCTTTAATATTTTAAAGATCAGCTTTTCATTCTCTCCGCCCTGTTTATTCGTAAGATTTTCAATATTCTCCACACAGGGAGTCTCCATCGGGGTAAAGCCGTATGTCTTATACGTCTCCTTGATCAGGCTGATCACATAATCGCGGATCTCCATTTCTTCGGGCATAACGTCCTTCATCCCTTTTACCGGTTTCTTGCTCAATGCCATCGTATCATCCTCCAAAAGATTATTTTACTCTTTTTTCCAGTAATACACAAGAACTAAAAAATGCTTGTTTTATGATTTGTCATCTGTCATTCCTTCTATTTTTAAAATGGCTGCGAAAATCATCCTCAGAAATCCATCCTTCCTCTTCGGCTGAACGGATACCGGCATTAAGTTCACACAGCAGTTGAATCATTGCCTCTGCCTTCCGGAAGTTTTCCTCATCCTTAATATCACGAATACTGTATGCTCCGTGTCCATTCCGTGTTAAATATACAGGCGAGCCGGTAGATACTTTTTCTAAAACGCTGCCATAATTTCTTAAATCTGAAACAGGTACAATCGTTGGCATATATCCATATCCTTTCGATGATTTCATAGAAAGATTATAACATAATCCATCCATTTCTTCATTAAATTATTTGATGAATTCCGCCCCGCAAAACTACACATATGTTTCCTCTTTCGTTTCCAAACACAGGCATCCCAATCTGCCGTTTCCGAATCCACATCCGCAGTCACACATATAAACATTCTTTCGTTTATTTTTCCAGATCATACCGTTTCCCATAATATTTTTATGTCCACAGATTGAAATATATCCTTCCCTTCCATCCGCCAAAAACATCTCATAAGCTTCGTCTCCACTGAAATATCTCCCCATTAAATAGTATTCATCCACCATTACCCTGTCCGGCATGGAGGTCCAGGCATGCGCCAGCAGATATTTCACCCCGCCTACTTCGATACATATCTGCAATGGCCACTCCATGATCTGCCTTGCCAGATTCAGCATATCAACCTGAGTAAAGCGCTGCATGATAAGTTCAAAAGAATTATATGGATACGGCTCTAATCGTTTCCGCTCCTTTTCTGGGAAATCAAAATAATCCATTATGTACTGCGCCAGCCATGTATCATGATTTCCCCTCACAACCGTGCACCTGTTCTCCAATTTTAACATGTTAAAGTAAACGCCTATGGGATCCGGCTCCCATGAATTTCTGTCAAACAGATCACCTAATAAGTACAAATGATCTTCCTGTGAAAAATGTATCTTTTTGAGCATTTCCTCAAATTTTTTATTGTTGTTGTGAATATCTCCGATCACATAATGCATGATCTCCTCTACTCCCCATCACTTACACTCCCGAAAAGCCGTTATACATTCCTGTCCCTTGGAATGATCCAAAACGGCGTGGAACACAGAAACAAAATTTCCGGCACATAGCAGCCCTGTTTCATGATCTCCAAAGTTTCTTGTGCCATTGCTTTTCTATCCATATTTTCCTATTCCCTTCCTTTTGACTTGTATCATGTTATAATACAACTCTGAAAGTCTTGCTTCATCTTGTAAAACTGCCTGTTTAAGAAAACTCTTAAAGCTCCCCAAACAATCTCCGCTTCCGCTCGATCATTTCATCGATCTTATCCAGATACAGCGCGATATCCTTCACATTGTCGCAGCGTTCGATACGCCCGTCTTCATCTACGCGTTTTGATACGCTTCCCGCCCCCAGAGCCACAATCGACTGGAGTTCCTCCATGATCAGGATATTGTATAAGCCATATTTTCCCGACAGCGCATAACCGGTATTTTCCAGATTGCCCGCCA
>DLOQ01000113.1:1249-7525 GCA_002479655.1 Lachnospiraceae bacterium UBA7480 | reverse complement strand
CCTTTGCCCCTTCTGCCGCTGTCCGCATCGCCTGCTCCATCATATGCTGCACCTCATCTGCCCCGCCTGATCTCGGATCGCCTTCCGACTTATACCAGTCCTTCAATCCTGCTGCCCTTTTCACTGCCAGCGAGTGTACGGTCAGGCTGTCCGGCGCAAGATTTCTGATCTCCTGTACGGTATATGCGACATCCGCACCCGTCTCCTCCGGCAGTCCCAAGATGATGTCCATATTGATATTGTCAAACTCCATCCTTCTTGCCAATGCATATGCATTCTTCACATCCTCTATGGTATGTCTGCGCCCGATCAGGCGAAGCGTCTCTTCCTTCATCGTCTGGGGATTGATCGAGATTCTTGTCACATGATATTTTTTTAGGACGCAAAGCTTTTCTTCCGTGATGCTGTCCGCGCGTCCGGCTTCCACCGTATATTCCCGCACCTGCTCCATCGGCAGATACACCGCAACATCTCCAAGAAGGATATCCAGCTCCTCCGCTGACAGCGCTGTCGGCGTCCCGCCGCCGATATAGACCGTATCCGGCGTTCTTGCTCTAAAATATGGAGAAGCGGCAACATATTCCAACTCTTTCCTGAGCGCGCCCAGATATTCGGGGATACGTTTTTTCCAACGTTCTACAGGATTGGAAGTAAAAGAGCAGTACAGGCATCTGGACGGACAAAACGGGATCCCGATATAGACGCTGTAACCCTTAAGCCCATGCAGCTTCGACAGGATGTCCTCCTGCAGCTTCGCGATCTCCATGCCAAGCGCAAGCTTCTCCCCCTTCAGCCGATGCATATCATAAAGCTGCTCTGCTGTTCTCTCCTCGGTATTCTTTTTCATCATCCCGCGGATCAATTTTGTCGGTCTGATTCCGGTCAAAGCGCCCCACGGAAGGCTTCGTCCGGTATATTCCGCCATGGCATCATAAAAAAGCTTCTTAAACGCACGCTTTCTCGCCGCCGCAGCCTCCATGNNCCGCCTCTTGCGCGATCTGTTCTTCCGCATATTCCCTGCTGCGATCCTCCGCCAGCGTCTCTCCCGCCGTGATCACAATCCTTGCGCCACAATCAAACAAGCAGACCTCTATCGTATCCTGAAGTCTGCCTGTGTATTCCTGCGCTTCTGCGGATGATGCGCCGGTATCCAGCTCTATCCCCGGATAAAATGCCTGCGTCAGCGCATACAGATCATATAACAATTCCTGTCGATTTACTATCAGATGTATCAAACCGTTCCTCTCTCCATTCCGTATATCAGACCGTTCGCCGCTTCTGACTCAACTCCATGAAAAAAGTCCTCCACCTTGCGGTGAAGGACTATACTTTCGACCCGACCACTTTTATACCGCATATTGGTCAGCGGTAAACTTTCTTTATATTTACATTCTAGCAAGCACATAGCGGAAAGTCAATAGAACTTTCCAAAAAAAATTTCTAATACCAATGTCATTTTGAATATTCGTTCCATCACTGCCTTTTTTTTATGATTTCCGTTATTTCTTCTACTGTTGTTTCCAACTCGTCTGCTATCTGTGCATTTGTCTTTCCTTTCAACTGCTTCTTCTGTATCTGTGACCATAATTTATCTTCCTGACCGGCGGCATGTGCCGCTTCCTGCTGCAACATAAGCCGCCTTTCAAACGTGTAATCCAATGTCATCACTTTTAACACCTCCGCCCTGCGTTCCATCAGGAAATCCCTCAGTATGTCTTCCCTGATACAGCTGTCAATCGCTTTCCTTATGCACCGTTCCAGATCCATATGCCCTGCGGCTTCGTAGTTCTTACGCACACGATCCACAAACAGCACATATTCCTTCAAAAACCGGCAATGATCCAGAAGTTCCTTATTCTTTCCGATATTGATGTTATAAACCTTGCATACCAGTTCCAGCTCCGGCTGATCCATCTTGCGTTCATACGAATCCGAAAGCCTCATCTCCGACTGTTCCGGCTGATCCTGCCCGCCATTATAAAAAACAACAAATCGCGGCGTCGGTATTTTGACGAGGCTGTATCCATAAATATCCTGCCCCTTTATGATGTCCAATATAATGCCTGAAAAATAAATCAGACTGCGCAGCGGCATGTTCCGGCATATCGTGGGCTGATGCTCATAGATGCTTAGATTCATATCCAGTATGAATGATGCGTCATTCCGCACCGACAGGGATATCCCCCTATCCAGACTGCACATCCTGACCTGCTGCGGATCTGTATAATTGGAGTGATTTATCGCATTGTATGCCGCAAGCGCATTTTCCGGATACTCCAATAACATACTGAATACGTCGCTTTTGTACTCCCTGTTCTTTCCGTCAAAACGGTTCTTCCCTCTTGTTTTTCTCTCTGCCATAAGCATTCCTCCCTTTTCTTTGCAGGAATCCCCGGCAGACGGCGCATGTCGTCATGACCATGCTCCATATCGAAAATCCTGCTTTATAATGTTATTTTGAAATAAAAGCATAGATTTTCGGGAATATAAATAAAATATAAGATTAAACGGAAGACATGCAGCACAAACGGCCATGCCTAATTATGAAAATAATGCTTTGAATGAAGCATATCACAGGTAATGAAAAATAGCAAGGGTATTTTTCTAGCTACAGAACGGATTATACTGCCTCTCATATCCTATCGTTGTCGTCCCGCCATGTCCGGGATAGACCCTGACTTCATCCGGCAGCGCCATCAGCTTTTCCTCGATAGAGCGTTTCTGCTTCGCCATGCTTCCGGTCGGAAGGTCCGTCCGTCCCACCGACTCCTGGAACAGCGTATCTCCGCTGATCAGAACGCCGTCCTCCTCAAAATAATAACAGCAGCTTCCAATCGTATGTCCCGGCGTCTCGATCATCTTACATACCTTATCCCCAAAGACAAGCTCCTGTCCGTCCTTTAAGTATTCATCCGCTTCCAGCGTATATGGCTTCGCCCAGCTTGCTGATACATTGACATAGGGATCCTGTAACAGCACCTTATCCGCCTCCGGCGCATAGATCTTCGCGCCGCTAAGCTCTTTCAGCTCCTTACAGCCCATGATATGATCAAAATGTCCATGCGTCAAAAGGATCGCCTCTACTTCAAAACCTTTTTCTTTTAATTTATCATGGATGAGCTTTCCCTGATCCGCCGGATCTACAAAGATAACTTTGCTTTCACCCTCTCTATAGATAAAATAACAATTGGTCTGGCACATCCCCATCATGATCCTGCCGACCTTTAATTCTGCTTTTCCCATATCCGATCCTTTCCCTGTCTGCGCTATTCTTCCAATCATCAGCCGTCACGCGCTTTCTGCCCCATTCGTCAGGTCATCAGCCGTCTGCGCTTTCTGTCTGCCGTATGCTTTAAACTATCAGCTATTGGCCGTCCTATCGATATCAATGACGTTTCGAACCGTCTTCAATTTCTCAACCACTCTGTTCAGTTCCTCTCGGCTGCCGACGTCAAACGCCATATTGATGCTTGCATTCTGCTCCTTATTCACCTTTGTATTGAGTGAAAGGATATCGATGCCCCAGTCAGACATACATTTTGAAATATCCGCAAGCAGACCGGATCTGTTGCTGGCATAGATGATGATCTCCACCATATATTTGCCGCCTTTGCCACCTTCGGCATCCGCCGCCCATTCCGCTTCCACCAGTCTGGTGCGTTCGATATCCGGCATCTTCATGATATTCGGGCAGTCCGTCCTATGGATCGATACGCCGCGCCCTCTGGTGATAAATCCTACGATCTCATCTCCCGGAAGCGGATTACAGCATTTGCTGAATCTCGCAGCAATATCGTTCATTCCGTGAACGATGATACCTCCGCCGCCCTTGCTGGCAGGAACGATCTTTTTGACCGCCGCGTCCCTCATCGACTCCATGACCTGCTCATTGCTCACCGGTTCCTTATGCATGCTGTCATAGATCTCCAGCAGCCGGTTAATGACCTGCCCCTCCTTCAGGGCGCCATGTCCTACCGTGGCCATCAGCGAGTCCCAGTCTTTAAAGCCGTATTTCTTCATCACTTCATTCATACATTCCGGCTTCAGCAGATCCGAAAGGACGATTGATCTTGCCTTACAGTAGGAAGCGAGCAGTTCCTTGCCGCGGACCACATTTTCCTCTTTATATTCATTCTTAAACCACTGGTTGATCTTATTCCTTGCATGCGCGCTCTTAACAAAATTCAGCCAGTCGCGGCTGGGGCCTTTGGAATTTTGTGAAGTCAGGATCTCGATACAGTCACCATTCTTGATCTCATAATCGATCGTCGCCAGTTTTCCATTGACTCTTGCGCCGATCATCTTGTTGCCGACCGCCGTATGGATATGATACGCAAAGTCTACTGTCGTGCTTCCTGCCGGAAGATTTTTAACATCTCCCGTCGGCGTAAAGCAATAAACCTGATCTGAAAAAAGATCAAGATGCTGTTTTAAGAAGCCCATAAATTCACGGTTATCCGACGTATCCTTCTGCCACTCCAAGATCTGGCGCAGCCAGGTCAGCTTTGCCTCCTCCTGTTCTTCCACCTTCTTTCCGTCGGACACTTCCTTGTACTTCCAATGCGCCGCAATACCATATTCCGCCGTTTTATGCATCTCATAAGTACGGATCTGTATCTCAAACGGCGTCCCGCCGCTTCCGATCAGCGTCGTATGAAGCGACTGATACATATTTGCCTTCGGCACCGCAATATAATCCTTAAACCTGCTTGGAATAGGGCGGTATATCTCATGAATCACGCCGAGCGCCGCATAGCAGTCCTTAACGGAATCAACGATGATCCGCACAGCAAACAGATCATAGATCTGGTCTATCGTCTTATTCTGATTCTTCATCTTCCGATAGATACTGAAGAAATGTTTCACACGTCCGTCGATCTTTGCCTTGATTCCGGCATTTGCTATATGGACGCTGACCTCGTCCACAATATCCTGAACGAATTTTTCTCTCGCGCTTTTCCGCACGGCGATCTGATTCACCAGATCATGATACGCCTCCGGCTCCAGATATTTTAAGGAAAGATCATCCAGCTCTACCTTCAGCTTAGAGATGCCAAGACGGTTCGCGATCGGCGAATAGATATCCAGTGTCTCCCTTGCCTTTTCCTGCTGCTTTTCCGGTCTCATATAATCCAGCGTGCGCATATTATGAAGACGGTCAGCCAGCTTGATCATGATGACGCGGATATCCTTTGCCATGGCAAGAAACATCTTTCTGAGATTCTCCGCCTGCATCTCCAGCTTATCCGTAGAATATTGCAACTGGCTCAATTTGGTCACGCCGTCCACCAGAAGCTCCACGTCCGGGCCAAACTGTTCCCTGAGCTCCTCGCAGGTCATGATCGTATCTTCCACAACATCATGCAGGATGCCCGCCGCGATCGTCTCCTTATCCATCTCCATATCCGCAAGAATGATCGCAACACACAGTGGATGGATGATATACGGCTCTCCCGACTTGCGCACCTGCCCCCGATGAAATGCGTCAGCAGTCTGATACGCCTTTTCGATCAATGAAATATCATCCGACGGGTGATATTTTTTTACTCTGGCGATCAGTTCCTCATATAAGACCTCAGGGCTCTGAAACTCCGCAATCTTTTCAATACGGCCGTCATCTATGATGACTTCCGTATGCGTTTCTGCCCGTTTTTCCTCCGCCTTTTCAGGCAATGTTCCCGCCGCAGTCTCATTCAGTGTTTTTATCTCTGCATGATCTTCCGCCATAAAACAAGTGCCCCTCCTACCTGAAATTCGTCAAAAGCAAAACAGACCTGATAAATCAAGTCTGTTTTATTATAAATCACCTGCTATTTAGTTTCAAGCGAATTTTATATATTATACTACATCATTCCGCCCATACCGCCGCCTGCAGGCATCGCAGGAGCGTCTTCTTTGATATTCGCTACTACGGATTCCGTCGTAAGCAGTGTGCTTGCAACGCTGGTAGCATTCTGCAATGCGCTTCTGGTAACCTTGGCAGGATCCAGGATACCGGCTGATACCATATCAACATATTCTTCTTTCAATGCGTCAAATCCAACGCCAACCTTGGACTCCCTAACCTTATTGATGATAACGCTGCCTTCCAATCCGGCATTGGCTGCGATATGGCAGAGAGGANNTGAGCCTCCAAAGCCTTTAATACGATCTTTGCGCCTGTCTTAACGTCGCCTTCCAATGTATCAGCCAGCTTTGCAACCTGCTTGCTTGCGTGTACATATGCGGAACCGCCGCCTGCGATGATACCTTCTTCAACGGCTGCTCTGGTAGCTG
>DLOQ01000113.1:264-1216 GCA_002479655.1 Lachnospiraceae bacterium UBA7480 | reverse complement strand
ACACCGCCGGAAAGCTTTGCAAGTCTCTCCTGAAGTTTCTCACGGTCAAAATCAGAAGTCGTCTCTTCGATCTGGTTCTTGATCTGCGCAACACGCGCTTTAATATTCTTGCTGCTGCCCGCGCCGTCAACGATGACCGTATTCTCTTTCTGAACCTTAACGGATTTTGCGCGTCCGAGCATATCGATCGTTGCGTCCTGAAGATTCAGTCCTACCTCCTCGCTGATCACCTGACCGCCTGTCAGGATCGCGATATCCTCCAGCATGGCTTTTCTTCTGTCGCCATAACCCGGAGCCTTAACAGCTACCACATTAAAGGTTCCACGCAGTTTATTTACGATCAGGGTCGTCAGCGCTTCTCCCTCTACATCCTCAGCAATGATCAGAAGCCTTGCGCCGGACTGTACGATCTGCTCCAACAGCGGAAGGATATCCTGTATATTGCTGATCTTCTTATCTGTGATCAGGATATACGGATTCTCCAGAACCGCTTCCATCTTATCCATATCGGAGCACATATAAGCGGAGATATAACCTCTGTCAAACTGCATACCTTCTACAAGGTCAAGCTCTGCCTTTGTATCCGTCGGGAATGCATTGATCGCTACTACGCACGGCAGCTTGTATACGTTTGTGATGTTGCTCACATGCTTCGGCAGGTTCGGAAGGCCTTTTTCCAGCGCCTCCAGGTTCTCGTTGTTGAGGTCTGCCTTTGCCACGCCGCCGTTGTATTTCAGTGCGCGNNCATGGTCTTGCTTTCCTCAATCGTGATAACGCCATTGTTGGAAACCTTCTCCATAGCATCTGCTACCATATTTCCTACTTCGTCATCTCCTGCGGAGATCGCCGCAACTCTTGCGATCTGCTCCTTGCCTTTTACCTTTGCGCTCATCTTAGCGATCGCCGCTACGGCACATTCCGTTGCCTGCTTCATACCTTTTCTTAAGATGAT
>DLOQ01000113.1:0-161 GCA_002479655.1 Lachnospiraceae bacterium UBA7480 | reverse complement strand
AGTTACGGAGTTGCAGCCGTGTGCGATGTTTGCAAACGGGCCGCCGTGTACGATCGCCGGGGTATGCTCCAGTGTCTGTACCAGGTTCGGCTTCAGGGCATCCTTCAAAAGCGCTGTCATTGCTCCTTCTGCATGCAGGTCGCCTGCAGTTACCGGCTTCT
>DLOQ01000142.1:4245-5420 GCA_002479655.1 Lachnospiraceae bacterium UBA7480 | reverse complement strand
ATGTAGGACGCATCGGCATCGGCAAAGTGGATAACGGAAGCATCTGTGTCAATCAGGAAGTCGTCATTGTCAACGCCCATGACCCCGAAAAATCTAAAAAGGTAAAGGTCAGCAGGCTCTATGAGTTTGACGGGCTGGAAAAAACCGCTGTTGAAAAATCAGAGATCGGCTCCATCGTCGCTATCTCAGGCATTGCGGACATTCATATCGGAGATACGCTCTGCGCACCGGAGCATCCGGTTCCAATCCCCTTCCAGAAGATCTCCGAGCCGACCATTGCAATGAACTTTATCGTCAATGATTCTCCCTTTGCGGGACAGGAAGGGAAATATGTTACCAGCCGCCATCTGCGCGACCGCCTATTCCGTGAGTTAAATACAGACGTCAGCCTCCGCGTGGAAGAAACAGATACGACGGAAGCCTTTAAGGTGTCCGGCCGCGGCGAGCTCCACCTTTCTGTTTTAATTGAAAATATGCGCCGTGAGGGTTATGAATTTGCCGTCAGTAAAGCGGAAGTCCTGTATCGCTATGATGAGGGCGGTCATAAACTGGAACCGATGGAACTTGCATACGTAGACGTACCCGAAGAATTTTCCGGCAGCGTGATCGATAAGCTGAGCCAGCGCAAGGGCGAGCTGCAAAATATGGGCACTGCCAACGGCGGATATACACGTCTGGAATTTATCATTCCCTCCAGAGGACTGATCGGCTACCGCGGGGAATTTATGACTGATACGAAAGGAAACGGCATTTTAAATACGGTATTTAACGGATATGCACCATTTAAGGGCGAGATCAGCTACCGCAAGCAGGGTTCCCTGATCGCCTTTGAGTCCGGCGAATCTGTCACCTATGGTTTATTTAACGCGCAGGAACGGGGCAGCCTTTTTATCGGTCCCGGTGAGCGTGTCTATGCAGGCATGGTGATCGGCGAGAATCCCAAACAGGAAGATATCGAGCTGAATGTCTGTAAGAAAAAACAGCTGACGAATACCCGCGCTTCCGGTTCCGATGATGCCTTGAAGCTGACGCCGCCTAAGATCATGAGTCTGGAACAGTGTCTTGAATTTATCGGAACAGACGAACTTTTGGAGGTAACGCCAAAGCATCTGCGCATACGCAAGAAAATCTTAGATCCTACACAACGCAAGCGCGCAGCGATCAGCGCAGCCGCC
>DLOQ01000142.1:4076-4233 GCA_002479655.1 Lachnospiraceae bacterium UBA7480 | reverse complement strand
CAGCCATATATTATCATTCACTAACTTACATCAGATCTCATAGATCCAACCTTCCGGCGCCTTGATCCTGCCCATCTGAATACCGGTCAAAGTATCATACAGCTTCTGGATGACAGGTCCCATCTGAGTCATACCGCTGGGGAAACAGATCTCTTTG
>DLOQ01000142.1:0-4020 GCA_002479655.1 Lachnospiraceae bacterium UBA7480 | reverse complement strand
CTCCTCTGCTTCCAGCCCAAGATATTCCTTAGCTACGATCATCAGTGACCGTCTTGTAATGGACGGCAGGATACTCGGTGATTTCGGAGTCACCACCTTATTGTCCTTAGTCACGAACAGGAAATTGGCTCCGCCTGTTTCCTCTACCTTGGTACGTGTCGCCGCATCCAGATACATATTTTCATCAAATCCATTCTTATGTGCCGTTACGATAGCATGAAGGCTCATGGCATAATTAAGTCCGGCCTTGATATGTCCCGTTCCATGAGGCGCGGCGCGGTCAAAATCGCTGACACATAAGGTAAGCGGCTTTGCTCCGCCCTTAAAATAAGGACCCACAGGAGTAACAAAAATCCTAAACTGATATTCATCCGCTGGTTTTACGCCGATGACCGGATTGCTGCCGAACATATACGGTCTGATATATAAAGAAGCTCCTGATCCGTAAGGCGGCACATAGGCTTCATTAGCCTTTACAACCTTTTTAACCGCATCTAAGAATCTCTCCACCGGAAACGGCGGCATTTCCAGACGTTCCGCTGTATCATGCATCCTCTGTGCATTTAAATCCGGGCGGAAAGTCACTGTCCTGCCATCTTCCGTCGTATATGCCTTCAGACCTTCAAAACATGTCTGCGCATACTGCAGCACACCGGCACACTCATTCATCGTGATCTCTGCATTTTGAGTCAGGCAGCCGTCATCCCATGCTCCGTTCTTATAATTAGAAACATATCTCTGATCTGCCTGTACATAACCAAATCCCAGATTCTCCCAGTCAATATTTTTCTTTTCCATCTTGACATCTCCCTTCGGTTCCGCTTTCTCTATTTGTTGTCCAATATTGTTTTTTATCTTACATCCCATAGTTACGCCTGTCAAGAATCTATAGCATTTTTTTTAATAGTATGCTATAATACATGGGATTACAATAACCAGTGCAGCCCCGAACATTTTCCGATTTCATCCTAAGTGCCATAAAGGTAGAAAGGTTCGTTATGATCAAAGATTACATTGAATCATTTGTAAATTTTTTGAAAACAGATGTAAAAGATAAGAAGGAAACCAAAGAGCTGGCCGTCCTGATCCGTATTACCTGCTGTGTCTTCGCTGTGTATTATCTGATCACCGGCATCACAATCGCTTTTTTGCAACATTATTATCTCAGCCTTTTTCTGATCTTTGCCATCGGCGTTTTAGCAGGCGCTTTCATCTGCACATATGAAAATCACACCTTTCTGGGGCTCGTCATCTTAAATGTCGTCCTACTGGTATTTTCCACGATACTTGCTTTGTACGTAGGTTTTGATATGGATTACCATATCCCTATCTTCCTGAATATCCTGCTGGTATATTTTAATAAATCCGATATGATGATCTTAAAACGTATTTATACATTTTTTATCTGTGCTTATATGATGTGCATCACACAATTCTGCGAAGCATGGAATCACGCGCGCGTACCGGACGGCTTCTCCCGCATCTTTATCCAGTCATTGAATATGCTGGTATTCTCTATATGTATCGGAACAGTTGCCTACTGCTTCTGTAATAAGTTCAATGAAGCGGAAGATAAGCTTAGAAGGATCAATGATAATCTGGAGCGTATGGCCAATCTTGATACTTTGACCGGATTATCCAACCGCCGCCATATGAACGAGCAGATGAAAGGGCTTGTTCATGAATTTAACCGCACCGGAAAAGTCTTTACGATCGCCATCGGCGATGTGGATTTCTTTAAGAAAGTCAATGATACTTACGGACACGATACCGGAGACTATGTACTTTCCACCCTTGCCAATCAATTTATCATGTTTATGCGCGGCAAAGGTCTGGTAGCCCGCTGGGGCGGGGAAGAATTTCTCTTTGTTTTTGAAAATATGAATATCGAAAAAGCATTTAAAAATATGGATGAACTCCGTAGAAGCATTGAAGCGATGCCAATGAAATTTAAAGAATATGATTTTCATGTCACCATGACCTACGGTATGGAAGAATTTAACGACCGGCTGGGGGTAGAAGCAACCATCAACCGTGCAGATGAAAAGCTTTATAAAGGAAAAACCGGAGGAAGGAATCAGGTCGTTATATAACCGCGTATAACACGCGGTTATAACACAAAACATTCGTTATGTGATATGTTATATTATATATAAATCAATAAATTTTTTCATGATTTCCTTTGCCCAATTTAAATAAGCCGGAACTGTTGTATCTAACAACTCTTTTATCGATTCAATATCCTGCACGGTAAGTTCACCGATTTTACTAAATACGCTTCCTGTGGCTTTTGTGCCTCCTATGGCAATCATTGCACGCGCGTGGTCTCCCATGGCAAAATATCTGCCGATACACAATGCTCCGACAGTAAAATCACCGACTGCGATTGCTCCATAGGAAAGGATTCCCAGACTGATTGCTCCCATAGAAAATATACCTACAGAAAAAGTACCCGCGGATAAAATTCCCATAGAAATGATTCCTATAGAAATTAATCCAAGAGACAGCATTCCATAAGAGAACAGCCCTAAACTCAATAGCCCAAGCGATACGATTCCTTTCGCTTTTAGTCCAATTGCAATTACACCTCTGGCGTTCAGTCCCAGCGCAACAAATCCCCTTGCATTCACTGCAATATGCCATAAAGGCATTCCCCAGACTGTCTTTTCGCTTTTTCTTTCACGGAATGGCTTTTTTGAAGAATTCTCAGCTTCCTTTCTTCCTCCATTATCATCTGTTTCAACCGCATCCTTTAACAGATAATCTAAGGAACAGTCAAACAATTCACTCATCCGTATCAGTTTATCAGTTTCCGGAAAAGTAATATTACTTTCCCACTTACTGACTGCCTGCCGGGAGACGCCAAGAAGGGTCGCAAGCTGCTCCTGTGTATAATTAATTTCTTTCCGCAATTTTGAAATTTTATCGCCTAATGTCATAACGTATCCTCCATTCTGAACAATCCGTTCATGATCATGGTATCTTCTTTCTCCTCAAATGACCACCATCATAGAAGTTCTAAATGTAAGCTACAGGTTGCGAATTAGATTTCAAGATTATTTTTAATGAAAAAACGCATTTAGTTCACTGGTTTTCTCTCATATTTTACAAACTGATATTCCAGATCAAAATAAGTCTCTTCCTCACTGCTGGATGTGATTCTCCATTCGGGAGACTCGTCCAGATTGGGGAAAAATGTATCCGCTTCATAGGCATGGGCAATTTTCGTTACATGCGCCGTATCACAGTACGGCAGCATCTGACGGTAAATGCTCTCACCGCCAATAATATATACATCTTTAGAGTCATAAGCTTCTAAATACCGAAGCAATTCTTCTGTGGAATGTAACACAACCGCACCCTTCACCTGATAATTCGGATCCGTTGACAAAATAATATTAGTACGGTTCTTCAGGGGCTGCCCCTGTGGAAATGTTTCCAGAGTTTTTCTTCCAAGCACAACTACCTTGCCCGTGGTTTCCTCACGAAACATCTTGTGATCCTTCGGAATACTTACAAGAAGGCTGTTCTTATTGCCAATGGCCCAATTTTCATCTACTGCAACGATCAAATTCATCTTTCTGCGTTCTCCTTATTTCATTATATCGCGATCGGAATATTCTCTACCTGCGGTCCGGTCACGTAATTCTCCACTTTTACATCATCTCTGGTAAACTGATAAAAATCCTTTATTTCAGGATTCAGCCAGAACTTTGGCGCGTCATAGGTGGGCCGTGTGATCAGCTCCTTAACGATTTCCACATGACGGTCATATATATGTGCATCTGCAATCACATGCACCAGCTCCCCCGCCTGCATACCGCATACCTGCGCCAGCATATGGAGAAGCACGGCATACTGCGCAACATTCCAGTTATTGGCCGCCAGCACGTCCTGAGAACGCTGGTTCAGCACCGCATTGAGCGTCAGCTTATCTTCCCCCTTCTGCTGCGTCACATTGAAGGTCATGCTGTAGGCACACGGATAAAGCGCCATCTCATGGAGATCCTGATGCACATA
>DLOQ01000152.1:12779-34851 GCA_002479655.1 Lachnospiraceae bacterium UBA7480 | reverse complement strand
ACTACCGTACCTCCCAGAGAGATTACCGCAATATCTGAGGTACCGCCGCCGATATCCACGATCATATTGCCCTGCGGTTTTCCAATGTCAATCCCTGCACCGATGGCAGCCGCAATCGGCTCCTCAATGATGGCAACCTCTCTGGCGCCTGCCTGATAAGTTGCGTCTTCTACCGCTTTTTTCTCTACTTCGGTAACGCCGCTCGGCACACAAACCGCAATCCTCGGTTTACGGAACATCCGTTTTCCCAGCGCCTTTGCAATGAAATACTTCATCATCTTTTCCGTTACATTATAATCTGAGATAACGCCCTGCCGCAACGGTCTAATCGCCACGATATTGCCCGGCGTACGTCCGATCATCAGTCTGGCATCTTCTCCGATCGCCTTGATCTTATTTGTATCGCGGTCAAATGCCACAACGGACGGTTCCTTTAATACAACGCCTTTTCCTCTGATATATACTAAAATACTCGCCGTACCAAGATCGATTCCTATGTCTGTGTAATTCATACCTTAAACCATGCCTTTCTATCAGCCTGTGAAGCTCCCATTATTCATTTTACCCGAATCTTCCCAACCTATTATAACCGATAGAAATTCTTTGTCAAAGAGTTTTCTTACATAGTTAATAAAATTATCGGCAAATTCCGGCAAAAACTTTATGCCTAATTTTTTCCAAGCATCTTTTTTATATATTTTCCGGTGTAAGACTTCTTATTTCGCGCCACTTCCTCCGGTGTTCCCATCGCAATGACACATCCTCCGCCGTCTCCGCCTTCCGGTCCCATATCAATAATATAATCTGCCGTCTTGATTACGTCAAGATTATGTTCTATCACGATGACCGTATTGCCCTGTTCCGTCAGCCTCTGCAGGATCTCGATCAACTTTGCCACATCTGCAAAATGCAGACCGGTCGTAGGCTCATCCAGGATATAGATCGTCTTTCCGGTGCTCCTTCGGGATAATTCCGTCGCCAGCTTGATCCGCTGCGCCTCCCCTCCCGAAAGCTGCGTCGATGGCTGTCCCAGACGGATATAGGAAAGCCCGACGTCATTCAGCGTTTCGATCTTACTGCGGACGGAGGGCACCGCGTCAAAGAAATCCAGTGCCTCCTCCACCGTCATATTCAGCACGTCATAAATATTTTTTCCTTTATAACGCACCTCAAGGGTCTCCCGATTGTAACGCTTGCCGCCGCATACCTCACAGGGCACATAAACATCCGGCAGAAAATGCATCTCGATCTTCACCACGCCGTCACCGGAACAGGCTTCACACCGCCCGCCCTTGACATTAAAGCTGAAACGTCCCTTTTTATATCCTTTCGCTTTAGCATCCACCGTAGCGGCAAACAGATCCCGTATCTGGTCAAATACCCCCGTATAGGTTGCCGGATTGGAACGGGGCGTGCGTCCGATCGGCGACTGGTCGATAGCGATCACCTTGTCCAGCTGCTTCATACCCTTGATCGATTTATGCTTTCCGGGCACGGTATAGGCGCGGTTCAGATCCCTCGCCAGTGCCTTATATAATATTTCATTAATAAGTGAGCTTTTTCCCGAACCCGAAACGCCTGTCACGCAGGTAAATACACCCAACGGAATATCCACGTCAACATTTTTCAGATTATTCTCAGCAGCTCCCAACACGCTCAATCTGCCGGTCGGCTTTCTGCGCTCCTTTGGCACGGGGATCTTCAGCTTGCCGCTAAGATACTGACCGATGACGGACTCTTTTGCTTTCATGATATCCTCCGCCTTACCGACCGCAACGATCTCACCGCCATGCTCACCGGCGCCGGGCCCCACATCTACGATATAATCCGCAGCCAGCCTCGTATCCTCGTCATGCTCCACCACAATTAGGGAATTGCCCATATCTTTTAAACCCTTTAATGCCGACAGAAGCTTGTCATTATCGCGCTGGTGCAGTCCGATGCTCGGCTCATCCAGGATATAGCATACACCCACCAGACCGGAACCGATCTGCGTCGCCAGACGGATCCGCTGCGCCTCTCCGCCGGAAAGCGTTGCCGTCCCACGCGAAAGCTCCAGATAATCCAGTCCGACTTCTACCAGAAATCCGATCCTTGCCTTGATCTCCTTGACGATCTGCGCGCCGATCTTAAGCTGATACTCGCTAAGCTGCATTTCCTCCAGAAATTTTTGCAGCTTACCGATCGACATGGACGTGATCTCATAAATATTCTTATCACTGACGGTCACAGCCAGCGATTCACGTTTCAAACGCATCCCATGACAAAGCTGACACGGGGTGATAGACATAAATTTCTCATATTCCGCCTTCATCAGCTCAGAAGCCGTCTCCCGATATCTGCGCTCAACATTCTTCTTGATGCCTTCAAAGGCGATCGGATAGACTCCATATCCTCTCTGTCCGTGGTAATGCACCTCTACTTCCTCGTCCGTTCCGAACATCAGGATCTCCTGCACCTTAGGAGGCAGTTTCTCCCACGGTACATCTAAACTGAATCGATAATGCTTAGCAAGCGCCGTCAGGACGGCATTCGTAAAGCTGCTATCGGAAGCCGCTGACTGCCAGCCCATAGCCCTGATACAGCCATCATTGATAGAGAGCGATTTATCCGGTATCATACGCTCCGGATCAAATTCCATCCTAATGCCAAGGCCGGCGCAGTCCGGACAGGCGCCAAACGGATTGTTAAAGGAAAAATTCCTCGGCTCGATCTCCGGGATCCCAATACCGCAGTCCGGACAGGAAAAACTCTGGCTGAAATTGATCCGTTCTCCCTCGATCACATCCACTACCATCAGTCCATCCGCCAGATCAAGTACATTTTCTATGGAATCGGTAAGACGGCTTTCCATGCCTTCCCGCACCACAAGACGATCTACAATGATCTCGATCGTGTGCTTAATATTCTTATCCAGCTTGATCTCCTCCGTCAGCTCATAAAGACTGCCGTCGATCTCCGCCCTGACGTATCCGCTGCGCTTTGCCTGATCCAATACTTTTTCATGGCGTCCTTTTTTTCCACGAACGATCGGCGCAAGCAGCTGGATCTTTGTTCCCTCCGGCAGCTCCATGATCTGATCCGCCATCTGGTCAACCGTCTGGCGGCTGATTACCTTACCGCATTCCGGACAGTGCGGGATGCCGGCTCTGGCGTATAAAAGCCTGAAATAATCATAGATCTCCGTCACCGTCCCTACGGTAGATCGGGGATTCTTATTCGTTGATTTCTGGTCAATGCTGATGGCAGGACTAAGACCGGAGATCTTATCCACACTCGGCTTCTCCATCTGTCCCAGGAACTGTCTTGCATAAGATGACAGAGACTCCATATATCTGCGCTGCCCCTCCGCATAGATAGTATCAAAAGCAAGTGAGGATTTACCGGAACCGGAAAGTCCGGTAAATACGACAAACTGATTTCTCGGAATCTCAAGATTAACATTTTTTAAATTATGCTCGCGCGCTCCCTCGATACGGATTACTTCGCCGGGAGGAAGCATTTTCTTCGGTGCCATAAACAGGTACTCCTTTCCAATCTCTCCAATGAACATAATTAGTATACCATAAAATCAAAAAAAGTACAGAGCAAAAGTGAACATTTGTTCTGTATTTCCAAAATAATGTTAAAAACCCAACCTCCTTTCGGACATCAGGCTTTTACATCACTGTCTTTTTTATCCAGGAAATTTCTCCATTTGTGCAACGCCCGTTGCATTTTTTCTACGTTTCACCTTAATTCTAAGTTCTTAATGAATATGCTTTCTGTAAACTCTGGATGGCTCGCCCTCCATATCGTTCATCATTTGATAAAATTCACATCCATACTTTTCATATAATCCGGTATGGCCTGTTGATATAAAGATATCCTCCACTTTATCAGCTTTGGCGCGCTTCTCGATTTCCTGAAACAAATATCCCACATAACGATGCCCTCTATATTCAGGAAATGTATATACAAATCCCATCCACGGAGTTAACTCGGTGGGCTGTATATCATCCTTTTCTGCATAGGTGCAGAATGAAATGATTTCATTTTCATTTGTTAGCATCAGCACCTTTGAATTTTTACCCAAAACATTTTCAAACTTGTTTTCTTTTAACAGTTTATACAGAAATNNATAAAAACATCGTGTACATTATCAGCCTTTGCCAGTCTCTCGATTTCCAGAAACAGTTCTCCGACATAGCGATGCCCTCTATATTCCGGAAAGGTATACACAAACCCCATCCATGGGGTCAAGTCCGTCGGTTGTATATCATCGATTTCCGCATAGGTACAAAACGAAACAAGTTCATCCCCGTTTGTAAGCAGCAATACTTTTGATGTTTCGCCAACAATACTTTTAAACTTATTTTCGCTTAACAATTCATACAGGTATTGACCGGCGCCCCAATCGCTTTTCTTTATCCGGGATAACCAATACTTTGGACGGTCGCAATTGAAATAATCTATTACTTTCATTTATGAATGCTCCTTAAAAACTGCAAATTATTTCATATACTTCTTCAACTCGATCATCTTGTCCCGCAGCTCCGCCGCAGACTCAAAATCCAGCTCCGCTGCCGCCTTACGCATCTGCTTCTCCATCGTTTTCAGCAGTTTTTCCAGTTCTTTTTCATTCATGGATTCGGGATCCTTCACCAGCCGGTCTTCCTGTTTTGCAATCGACCTGCTGATGCTGATCACGTCGCGGACTGCCTTGCGGATCGTCGTCGGCGTGATGCCGTGTTCCTCATTGTAACGCTGCTGGATCTTACGGCGGCGGTTCGTCTCCTCAATCGCCTGCCGCATGGAATCCGTCATATTGTCGGCATACATGATGACATGACCGTCCACATTACGCGCGGCACGCCCTACGGTCTGGATCAGCGACGTTGCAGAACGCAGGAAACCTTCCTTATCAGCATCCATGATCGCTACCAGCGTCACTTCCGGGATATCCAATCCCTCTCTCAACAGATTAATGCCCACCAGAACGTCAAATACATCCAGCCGCAGATCACGTATGATCTCCGCACGTTCCAGCGTATCAACATCAGAGTGCAGATATCTGACGCGGATGCCGACATTTTCCAGATAATCCGTCAGGTCCTCCGCCATGCGCTTGGTCAGTGTGGTAATCATAACCTTATTCTTTTTCTCTGTTTCCTTCCTGATCTCGCCGATCAGATCATCGATCTGCCCTTCGATCGGATGCACAGAGATCTCCGGATCAAGCAGACCGGTCGGACGGATGATCTGTTCCGCACGAAAAAGCTCATGTTCCGCCTCATAGTCGGATGGCGTCGCCGATACGAAAAGCATCTGATCAATATGCCCTTCAAATTCTTCAAAATTAAGCGGCCGGTTATCCAAAGCCGAAGGCAGACGGAATCCGTACTCCACCAAAGTCGTCTTTCTGGAGCGGTCCCCCGCATACATCCCCCTGACCTGCGGAATCGTCATATGTGACTCATCCACGATCATCAGGAAATCACCCTTAAAGAAATCCAGAAGGCAGTGCGGCGGCGCGCCCGCAGGCATTCCGGTCAGGTGTCTGGAATAATTCTCGATACCGGAACAGATCCCCGTCTCTCGGAGCATCTCCACATCAAAATTCGTCCGCTCGTAGATCCTCTGCGCTTCGATCAGCTTGTCCTCCTGCTTAAAGAACGCAACCCGTTCCTTGGCCTCCTCCTCGATCGCTTTGCATGCTGCCTCCATCTTTTCCTTTGCAACCACATAATGGGATGCCGGAAAGATACTGATATGCTCCAAGGTACACAAAAGCTTGCCGGTCACCGGATCAACCTGCACGATCCTGTCGATCTCATCCCCAAAGAACTCCACACGCAGGATCACATCACCGATCTCAGCAGGATTGATCTCCAGAACATCTCCCCGGACTCTGAAACATCCTCTGTTTAAGTCCATATCGTTTCTATCATACTGAATGGCAATCAATTCACGGATCACGTCATCCCGATCCTTCTGCATGCCGGGACGCAGGGAAACGATCATTTCCATATAGTCCTCGGGACTTCCCAGACCATAGATGCAGGAGACACTGGCGATGACAATGACATCATTACGCTCCGTCAGCGCCGCTGTCGCGGAAAGTCGCAGCTTATCGATCTCGTCGTTCACCGAGGAATCCTTTTCAATATAAGTATCCGAAGACGGCACATACGCCTCCGGCTGGTAATAATCATAGTACGACACAAAATATTCCACCGCATTTTCGGGAAAAAACTCTTTAAATTCACTATAAAGCTGGGCAGCCAGCGTCTTATTGTGGGCAAGCACCAGCGTCGGCTTATTCAGCGCCGCTATGACATTGGCCATCGTGAAGGTCTTGCCGGAACCCGTCACGCCAAGCAGCGTCTGAAACTGGTTGCCCTTTTGAAAACCCTCCACCAATGCCTGGATCGCCTGAGGCTGGTCGCCGGTAGGCTCATAATCGCTGTGAATCTTAAATTCCATAAAGCAGGATCACCTCCAAAAATCATCTGTCATAAATCTCGTCAGCAGCTCCATCGCACGATTTTCCCAGCTGTGGGAGAGGATCGCACTCTGATAACCGTTCTCCGCGATCTCCCCTGCCTTTTTCGGATCGTCCAGCAGTCCGCGGACGATCTTCGGAAGCCTGTCCATCTCCTCCAACGAATACCAGACGAGCTCCTTCTGATCGGTAAACTGTTCCATCAGATATCTGCTGCTGTCGGTAACGCAGACGGAATGACAGAGCATTGCGTTAAAGATACGGTCATGCGCGCCGTCCTTAAACCATGGCATACTGTTAAGCACGATTTTGCTCTCCTGCATTTTACGGATACACTCTGTCTGACTGATCACTCCGCAATAATGAAAATGGGGTTGATCCTCCAATTCCGGTATCGTCCACCCGTTTCCATAGACATGCACATCAATGCCTGCATTCACAAGCGTAACGATCATCGCCTTTCTGAAATGGGCGTTGACCTTCATATCTATATAACGATATTTCTGAAGCAAATCACTTAACAGAATGCTGTATGCATCACTTTTTTTCCCACCCCCATACTGCGGCTCCTCATTCAACAGATCCCTGATCTGCGTCTCATACTCTCCGGCAGACAGTTCGAGATCATGAAGATCCTTTATGACCGCAATATCTATCCCATGTTTCTTTAGTATATCCAACGATACATCGAGACAATACTCCGCTGCTGCCTCATAGGTCAATGAGGTATGCCCGAGAAGATATTCTCCAATCATGCGGCTCATCAAGGACTCCTCTATATCCTGCGTATCCTTCAGGCTGCCGACATACAACACATCGATCGGTCGTTCTTCCCACGGGATCTGCATTTCCTGCGGAACATATTCCGCACCCAGCGGGAAGAAAACCGCACGCCCTATTTTTCTATGATGCCTGCGGATATAAGTTACATGATTACGATCCACACATGTGACCACGGCATTCCGGGGCATGCTCTCCATCTGCTGATAATAATACAGAGGATGGTCAAACAGATAATTGATACAGGTAACATTCAGCTGTTCCCAAAAATTCCGGTTTTGATCATCCTTCAAAGCCGAACCCACATTATTAAACAACAGTACAAAATCTATCCCCTTCTTTGCAAATGCCAGCAAAGCCGCGGCAGAATCGGAAAAGGTCTTATCATTGAACACAAATACCTCATGCCCCAAAAGCTCAAAAGTCTTTCGAAACTGCTCAGCCGTATAATCCATCATCGGCAGGACACCTTCATAGAGCACGATACGCAGCGGACGGTTTAAAAAAGAACAGTCATACGTCGGCTTCGGCTGATAATCATCAAATGCGTGACCCTCCTCCGACAGCAAATCAAGCAGTTCTTGAAAAGGCACAAAATCCGGATATTTTTCATAACCGACTCTTGCAAAAAACGCAGCAGCAGGATAATGCGCCTCATAGTAACATAGCGCCGCTTCCAGATAAAAAAGCTCCGCATCATATGATGTTCCCGTACGGTGGAAGCCTTGCAGAAGGGCACGTGCATCTCCATATGCCCCCTGATCGATCGTGTGTTGTAATGCGTTCTTAAATTCTTCAAGAAATCCCATCTGCGATATTCACCCTCAATTCCGACATCAGTTCTCCCAGCGTCCTTTCACCCCAGCTGTAATTCATCAGATAGCTTCCCTTAAACAGCGTTGCGTATTCTTCCCTTCCGGAAAGGTAATCATAATAATCACAGCCGGTCTTCTCAACGATCAGTCTGCGTTTTCCGTCAGACACCTCTATAATATCCGAAATATCATATTCTTCCAATATATTTTTCAGACGAAGCGCAATCTTACGATACCTTGCAAAGACGACGCTGCTCAACGGCTCATCTTCCCATAAAAATCCGATCGCTTCCTCCGAAGAAACAAATCCACCCCTTCTGTCCACCAGCAGGGCAAACAGCTCTTTCGCTTTCTGACTGCGGAACGCAATCGGTGCGCCATCTACAAATACATCAAAATAGCCAAAGGTTCTGATATAAACCTTTTTGCCGGACCGCGTCTGCGGCTGCTCCGGTATCTTTACATTGTTGATCTCTTTGCCGCGCTTTTCATAATATCTCTCGGATGATTCAATGCAGACGCACTGGAATTCCTCTTCGCCCTGACTGCCGACACACCGCGAGATCCAGCCAAACAGCCTTATTTTAGCGCCGTCATAACGCAGGATTGTCATACTTCCCGCTATCGGTTTATCACTATGATAAACGCGATCTAAAAAACGGGAAAACCTCCGCCTTTCCTCCATAGGGATCATCAGATAAATATTTTTCTTGTATAATTCCAAGTCCTCCATTTCCCCATTCTCTGCCTTCTGGAAACGCAGGATATCCAGCATATAATTATTAATATAAGTGACTTCGGGATGTTTTTCACATGTATATCTGAGAACACCATATGAAACGTCGTTCATATGATCTAAAGAAGCATCTTCTGTTTTCCGTGCTGTAATATCAGTCAGGACAGAACTTCCGACCAATATCCCCCGCTTCGTCCGTTCCGATACCATCGTATCACTTACGGTATGGATCCCACCGTCTCCGCCAAGGATCCGGTATTGCAAGGTAAGCGTCTGCTCTTTTTCGGACAGCCTGTGTAAGAATCCGGCATAAGCTTTCCAATCGTCAGCAACTATTCTTGAAATATAACAATCCTGCTCATCGCTTAACAGCTCATCTTCCGTAAGACCCAGCAATTCACAAAAGCTTTGACTGACAAAGCTTAAATGAGCGGGCGCATCAAGGACATATTGATGAAACCCGCTGATATGATGGTTCAAAACCCTTTCCATGGCTTCGATCTTATTCTTCATCCGGAAACCAAGCCTTTTCTATCTGTTTTTGCGTTTTCTGTGTGAAGCTTAATGCTTTTTCTATCTGCTTTAGCGTTTTCAATGTGATACTTGGCGTTTTTTCACACTACGCTCAAGTACATTATATCATTTCAAGTCGCGCTTCGCAATTCCGTTTCCGTATTTTTAGGCATATCATCTGATATTCCCATTCTTCATGCTTCTTTTTGTCCTGTACATCCGTTCATCTGCCCTGCGAAAGACGGTCATACAGTCAATATCCGCTTCGGGATCGTAATCTGCCAATCCATAAGCAACAAAGATATGTTCGCTGGACAGCTCCTGAACCTCCGAAGCTTTTTTCATATCCTCGCAGACCTGATCCAATATAGCATTGCGGCGTTGATAATCCGATCCGGTCAAAATAACAACGAATTCGTCACCGCCGATCCGAAAGATCGGGCTGCATTTAAAACAGTTACAAATATACTTGCAGCAGTTTTGGATATAAAGGTCGCCCTTTTCATGCCCCAACGAATCATTGATCAGCTTTAAATTATTAATATCAAAATTTACGACCGCAAATTCGCTGATTTCCTTATTGTTAAATTTATTCTGAAATTCTTTCATATAATGCTCATATGCGGTACGGTTCTTAACTTTGGTAAGCGGATCCTGCTCCATCAGTCTGGACTGCAGCTTATTAAGCTCCGTGACCTGCACATTCCTCTTGTACAGCACGATAGAAAAAGCAAAGCTTTGTTCAAATTGATAAAATGCCGTTGATAAAAACCAACTCAGTCTATCCGCAAAGACCATATAGCCGCACACAAAAAAATCAAAATAGATGGGAAGGAAGGTATATAGGTGATTCTTATGATCATCCCCCAATGCGGGAAGCAGATCCCTCGTCTTTATCCGGCCATAGGTTCCCGGTATCCTGTTCATTTTGCTGACCGCGACATCCATTTCTTCCGCATAGGTATAACGGGGAATATCATGAATATCCTTCTCCGCGATCTGAGACAGCCTTGCGTCAAGCATACAAAAAAATGTGTCTCCCTCGCATCCCGACCGCTCTGAAAATTCTTTTCTGAGCCTTAACTTCAGATCATCATAAGAAACTGCTTCCACAATTGTTGTCGAGAGACGGTTTCTTCTTCCCTCCATATTATCCGCGTCAAAATTTTTCCGGGGTATATTTCTTACATACATCTTACGGCTTTCGTCTTCGTCGTTGCAATTTTTACATCCACAGCTTTCCCCCGGGCAAAATCTGCACATAAGCTTATTATCCCCAGGCATCTCCTTCCCCTGAAGTGCATTATATAATATTTCCGCCGACCGTTTCCCTACTTCCTCATAATTCTGGTTTACGCTTGCTATGGACGGGTAAAACAGCTTCCCCTCCTCCGAATGGTCAAAACCGGTAAGTATGACATCTTCCGGCGTTTTTATCCCATATTGCGCCAAGACATAACTGACCGATTCCGCCAATATATCATTGGCGCAGATAAATGCATCGGGAAGCTCTCCTTCGGCTCTGCATAGCTTTTCCATATATTTTATCACGTGCCCGGATTCCCAATCCGAATAAAATACATCTTCATCCCTAAACCGCAGTCCATGCTCCGCGAAAGAATCCCTGACAGCCCTTAATCGTTCATTAGAATCATCATTATCCCTAGATCCTGCAATATAGCGGGCATTTTTCACTCCATGGGTTTCCATGATATGGGAACAAAGCTCCTTCATCCCCATATAATTATCAACACCCACGAAATAAAAACCGTCATACTTTGCTCCGATGCACACGACCGGAAGTCCGCTCTCTCTCGCCTTTTTCACGATCAAATCAATGGATTCCCTAAAATTCAGACCGGGATAAAATATGATAACTGCGTCAAAAAGAGAGAGATCCGGCAATTCATAGATACTGCTTAAGCTCTTTTGCAGGACATCCGACATATTATAAGCGGTATAGCACAAAAACACATAATAATCCACAACGCCCTCCGGAGCGCCCGCATAGATCCCCTCTATGCACCGGTACAGATTCTCACTATTCCAGCCATTTGCAAATACTGCAACCTTTTTCTTCAACCTAAGCCTCCCTGTCAGAGCAACATACTGCTCTTCTATTCTTCCTCATAAGGATGGATCGTTTCGATCGTACCATCCTCGGAAATGTTCAATTTGGTATATTTTACACATCTTTCATGCGTGATCCCGCCGGATAATTCACAGTCGTGATAGAACAAATACCACTCACCGTCAATGCATACGACCGAGTGATGCGTCGTCCAGCCCAATACCGGCTCCATGATCCTCCCCTTATAGGTAAACGGACCATACGGGCTGTCACCCTCCGCATAACAGATATAATGCGTCGTTCCCGTGGAATAAGAAAAATAGTATTTACCGTTGTATTTATAAGTCCAGGGATCCTCAAAATACCGTCTGTCCTCGTCTCCCGCTTTTAACGGCTCTCCGTTTTCATCAAGGATCCGGATATGCTTCGGCTCCGTAACAAACTTATCCATCGTTTCCGCAAATTCAGCAACCATAGGCCCGATCGCCGGGTCATCACCTTCCGGTCTTCTTGCATCCGGATCAAATGTACCGGACTGCCACATTTCCAGCTGACCGCCCCAAAGCCCGCCGTAATAGCAGTAGATCTTCCCATCCTGATCCTTGAGCACGCATGGATCGATGCTGTAGCTGCCCTGGATATAATCATCCTGCGGCTGGAACGGTCCTACAGGCGTATCCGCCACAGCCACGCCAATACGGAATATCCCGTCATGATCCTTTGCCGGAAACACAAGATAATACTTTCCGTTTAGCTCTATAGCGTCTGGCGCCCACATCTGGTTCTTGACCCATGGGATATCATCCTGATGAAGCGCAAGACCGTTATCAACGCATATGCTGTCCAGATTCTCCATGGAAAGGACATGATAATCTTCCATGATATACTGATCTCCGTCATCATCATCCGGGCAGTCATGGGCAACGTCATGGGATGGATAGATATAGATCTTTCCATCAAATACATGCGCGGACGGATCTGCCGTATAAATATGATTTACCAGCGGTTTTCTTTCATTAGCTCTTCTTTTCATCGTTCTTCCTCCATTACTTTATTCTTATATAATTCAAATACTCTTTTGGCCACATCCTTTTTATTCTGCGGGTGAAGCTCATTATACTGACCAAGGTCGTAGATCTCCACAAGATATACGTCTTTCATTCTCTTGACAGCTTCGTGCTGCGCTTTTCTGACTCCCTCGAAAGGATCGTCGACATAGTCCGGTCCTTCTCCCAGAAAATATGCTATCTCGATCATGAAAAACGGTATCTCTTCCCCAAACAGTCCTCTCCATTCCTCCACCATGGCTTCAAGCATATCTGCGTAGTATTCCGGATAACCGCAGTTGGATTCTCCCTGATAAAATAACACAGCCTTGAATGATATGTCCCTGATGGAGTCGATCATCGAATGAAATAACGCCGCCGGATGCCAGATAAAGAATGTTTCTCCCTCCAGCCGTTCACAGGCATATCCTTTTCTCAACTGCCATTCTCCCTCCAGGCTCACCTGTTCATCACCGGCTTTGATATGATACGGCATATCCGGTACTGCTCCGCCGATGTTACTGTCCATGCATAACCTGACGGAAATAACATTTTCTCCGGCTCTTAACGCGCCTTTTTTCAGCGCGTATCTTCTGGGCGGATATTTGTACTCGGTAACGCCGGCCAATTCCCCATTCAAATATGTCTTATCGGAATCAACCAATGTCCCCAGCGCAAGTACGCCCTCCTTATGAGCCATGCTTTCCGGGATGGAAACCGTCTTCTGAAGCCAGAGCGAACCCAGATACTTCTCATATTTCGTTCCCTTAAAAAATCCCGGCAGTGTGATGGTATCATCACATTCCTCCCACTGCTCAAGCCAGCCGTTCTTAAGACCGGGATCATTGTTCTCCAGCTCCTCATGCCATGCCTCGATCCTTTTACGGTCATTTTCCTGCACTTTAGCAACATATTCCGGATCTTTATCTTCCTTCAGCATCTTATCATAACAAAAGATACAGCCCATATTTTTATTCCCGTCGCATGTACATTTCAAATCATGGGATGTCTTGATTTTTTCGGCAGTGGCTCTGATATTTTCCTCACTCATAAATGCTTCTACCGGCGCGCCTCCAACCGCGGTATGCACAAGACCGACCGGGATATGCTTCTCCATGCGGTACATCTTGGCAAAGAAATAACCGACCGCGCTAAAATCCTTTGCCGTTTCAGGGGTAACGCAGATCCATTCACCGCTTTCCAAAAGCTTTGCTTCCCCGGAAAAATCAAAGACCTTTTCCACCTGAAACATCCTGATGTCCTGATCCATCGCAGCGTCTATTTCTTCTCCGTAAAGATCTCTTGTCCGCTCCAACGGAAGTTCCATGTTGGACTGTCCTCCCAAAAGAAAGACATCGCCAAACATAATATTCTTCAGCCTGAAGGATTCTCCTTTAGATCCGCTGATCACCATTTCAAACGGTCCAAGATCTTCCTCCTGATCACAGGGCGGCATCTCTATGGACCAGCATCCATTCACGTCTGCTTTTGTGGTGTATTGCACTCCCCGAAACAGGATGCTGACGCTTTCATCAGCCTCCGCCAGACCTGATATGATATTTTTCTTTCCTCTCTGAAGGATCATGTTGTCACTGTAGATCGAAGATAATTTCATATTCATTCTCCATATAATAAAATAATGTTCAGACGCTCATCGCTCCTGTAAAATATATTCCATCAGCAATTCTTCATAGGTTGGATCTCTTTTGATATCCACGATAACCAGATATACCTCTCCACTAAAGGAAGTGATACCTGCCTGTTCTTCCGCTTCCCCGGAGAGCCGTACCGCGATTGCTTTCCCATCCCGCAGATAGATATCGTCCTCCGACATCTGATACTTTCTGACATACTCCCCCAGATCCGCAAATGCCTCCAGCGAAGCATATTGCTCGATCACCGCCCCATCAATCAGCATATAATCAAAATCTCCTGCCGCAATATTGACATATAGATTGGAATCCGCCGCCTGATACTTCTCCAGATCCTCGTCAGAAAATGCGATCCAAAGATCCTCTGAAAGAACTACTTCAGCCTTTCCTTCTCTTCCGCCAAGCGCCTCAAGAAATCCTTCCGTAAGATACCTTTTTCCCTCATCCGAGACCTGACATCCCACAAGCGCGCCTGTATAAAGGACATTCTTCCTTGCCAGCAACGCATCATATAAAAACCAGATAATACAAAAGATCACAAATACAGCGATCACGGTTGGCAGCAGATAATAATCTTTAAAATAACGCTTCTTCTGCGCCCTGTCCATGACAGATATTTTTTCTCTTTCATCTGCCAGCCTTTTTTTCAAGCTGTTTTCGGCATTTTGATCTTTTTTATTCAATTCTGTATCTTTGCTGTCCATTTCCTTATCTGTCCCCCGACGCGGCGACCGCATGATCATGATATCCTGTCTTCCTCCGGAGACGCGTCATGAAAGATCTTTTCCTCGGATCCCTCGACATCTTCTTGATCTCCCATTTTATCCTCGATCTTCCGGAATGCCTTTACACATACCAGCGTATTAAAATAAAATGCAGTACAGGTTCCAAATAAAAGCACCAGCGGAAACCACCGTGAATACCAGATCGCCGCAATGACCGTCCCGACCTCAATAAGCGCAATCAGCACAAACTTAAAAAACTGAAGAAAAGAAAGGATAAAAGCTGCTTTCATCGCCTCCTTCACAGTCACCTTAAATCTGGCAATAAAAGGAAAAACCGACATACATACGCAAAGAACGATCATGGAAAAGACAAAAACTGCCGCAACATAATAATGCGATATATCATTTCCTTTTTCTCTGATATAGTACCAGTCCATCACACAAAAAATGATGACCGGAATCAGCATGCACCAGATCACGGTCGCCTGCTTAAAATTGTCCTTAAAAGCCCGAAAATATGGCACTATGACCCCGGAACCCTCATCACGCAGGATCCTCATGGCGATCGTATATTTGGCTGTGGTTGCCGCGCCTATCGTCACAACAGGGATACAACAGATGACCCATAACGTATTCAAAACAATAAAATCCGCTATTTTTCCGATCAGAATCATGATCGGACTGTCAAATCGAAACAAACCCAAATCTACATACCTCTTTTCTATCATTCATGAAACGACCGTTATCCGGAACGGATCAACCACTTGATTCAAACCGGCAGGATGATCTATAAGCTCTCACGAATCGTCTGCCCATTTGCCAAAATCGTGTATTCCCCTTTATAACCATTCAGAATAAGCCTTCCACAGTCGTCTGTCATCGCTTCATAATTCGTTGTCCATTCTTCATTGACCATATGATGCAATTTTTTATAAACAGGCTTTAAGCTGCTATCTTTTCTAAGCAAGCCGGAAGGCGCCCCCAGCCATGCTCCATCACAAAAATCCCACCAGGTCACTGCTTCGACCGCCGGAGAAGCGAACAGGATCCGATACATTTCTTCCATTTCTTCACTTTGTCTTGCTTCGCCTTCCTCCGTACTGGGCCAGTCTTCTACCTGCCAGTCGTTCAGATCCTCTATCTCTTTCGGGATNNATCAAAGACCCCGACACTATGGTATTCTCTGTAAAATGTATCGGTATCCCAAATCTTGAAAATCTGTCAATCACCTCAAGCAGCTTTTCTTTCCCCCAGCAGCCCTGATGCTGATGGGACTGGATACCGATCACATCGATCTTTACCCCGGCCTCCAGACATTCCTCGATCACCTTTTCATACCGATCCGTGACATTGAAATCATTTAGAATATGCTTTGCGCCGGTTTTACAGGATACCGCCTCATCAAAAAGCGCTTTGATCAGCGGGATACGTCCATATTTTTTGCAGATCCTTGTGATTGCATTATCGTATTTGTCAAATTTCGGCATAATGACAGTCTCATTGATCACATCCCATGCATCAATCAGTCCCGCAAAATCCGTTACTTCCCTATGAACCCGTTCGATCTGTTTTTTCAGGATCATCTCATCATCATACTTCAAAAGCCAGTCCGCGCAGACCGTATGCCAGCATAATGGATGCCCTTTTACGAAGGCATGATGGTCTTTTAAAAGCTTTGCGGCATTCGTACATTCCTCTTTTAATGTGATCCCTTCCTCCGGTTCAAAGATCCCCCAATACATCGGAAGGGTAAAGAAATTAAATACCGCAAGCGCTTTTTCCGTTCTGTCTTTAAAAAACGCCTTCTCTTCGGATGACTTCGCATTGATATAAGCCATTACGTCAAACCCGTTGATTCCTATCTTGAAATCACGTCCGGTCTGCTTTACGATGACCGGAGTGTTTCTCATTAATTCTCCTGCTTTATCCCTGATTTCGATTAGTTTTGATGCTTGTCTATGTCTGATATCATACATATCAATATTCATGCCTTTCCGTATTCTGCGAATCAGAAATCCGCATAATTCCAAAAATCCACTCCAACGAAGAAACGTCGGAGTGGAAAATGATCACTATCTGAACAATTTTATCCCTTTACACCGCCGATGGTAAGACCGGTCACAAAATATCTTTGCAGGAACGGATACAGACATATAATAGGCAGCATAGTGATAACCGTTGCAGCTGATCTGACGCTCACCGGCGTTACAGCCGAAACACTACCGCCCTGAGCAGCAGCTCCGCCGGTTGCGCTTCCGCTTTGCTGCATAACAGATGACAACAATTTCATCAACTCATACTGAAGCGTTGTATACTCAGGTTTCATACGGTTATAGATCATCGCGTCAAACCATGAGTTCCACTGATATACCGCGACAAACAGCGCGACCGTTGCATAAACAGGCTTGCAAAGCGGGGAAATGATCTTAAGGAAGATCGTCATATAACCCGCGCCATCAAGCTGTGCGGATTCTTCCAGTTCATCCGGAAGCCCTTCCATATATGTTCTGATTACCATTACGTTAAATGCGCTTACCATACCGGGGATGACATATACCCAAAATGAGCTTGTAAGATGAAGCGCTTTATAAAGCACCATCGTCGGGATAAGTCCGCCATTCACGTACATCGTGATAACCCAGAAAAGCGAAAGCCCTGATCTGAACATAAAGTGTTTACGTGAGATTATGTATGCAAGCAGCGCGTTGGCTACCAGAGCAAACAACGTACCGAGAACAGTTCTTAAAACAGTTATCAATGCTCCCTGCACAAAGCCCTGTATTCCAAAAACCGTTTCATAACTCTTCAGCGAGAATACCCTCGGCCAAAGATGGATTCCGCCTTTTACGGCATCCAGTCCATCATTGAATGAAATGGCAACTGTGTTCAGTACGGGGTAAAGCGTAACTATGGAAAAAAGTACCATGAAAATAGCAATACAGATGCCAAAAAACGTATCCCCGGGGCTTTCCCTTCTATAGGAGCTTCCCAGCAGAACCTTTTTTAATTTCCTAAGCTTTTCCGATGTCTCTTCCGCATGCGTTTCATGTTCTCTGCTGCCGTCCCTTTTATTCATGTTGGAATAATTTAATTTGATCTCGTTTTTGTCTTTCTTATCTTTCATTATACTACCCCCTTAGAACAGATGCTCTTCGCCGGTCTTCTTAGCGACATAGTTGGCAATTATAATGAGAATAATCGCAACAACGCTCTTGAAAATACCAGCCGCAGTACCCAATGAATAATCGGACTGGCTGACACCCCAGTTCAACACATAGATATCAATCGTTTCAGATACCTTACGCACCAGACCGTTACCTAATAAGTATTGAACTTCAAATCCGGCATTCAGGACATTACCTATATTCATTACCAGCAGGATCATGATCGTAGGCCGGATTCCGGGCAGCGTAATATGCTTGATCTTTGCCCATCTTCCTGCGCCGTCCATCTCAGCCGCTTCATAGAGTGAGGGATCGATGGATACGATAGCCGCAAGATATATGATTGCATTCCATCCTGTTTCTTTCCATACATTCGCGAAAGCAACGATCGGCCAAAAATAGCCTTCATGCGCAAAAAAGTTGATTGGTGTCTTTATAATATTCCAGTTCACAAGCAATTCATTTATAATACCGGTATTAGATAACGAATCATGGATGATGCCTGTTACGATAATCCATGAAAGGAAATGCGGTAAATATGAAATCGTCTGAACCAGCTTCTTTCCAAATCTATTTCTGACTTCATTCAAGAGGATGGCAAAAACGATTGCCATGATAAATGTACAAACAAGATTGATGACACCCATTGCCAGGGTATTTCTGATAACTCTTAAAAACTCCACATCCTCAAAAAGGAATTTAAACTTATCCAATCCGACAAACGTAGAACCGAAAAGACCCGTTTTGATTTTGTAATTCTGGAAAGCCATAATCCATCCGCCCAGTGGCAGATAATAAAACACAATGCCGTAAATTACATATACAGCCATAAAGCCCAGCAGAATCCCCTGTCGCTCAATTTCCTTTTTAGAAAGCTTTTCCCTCATTGTTTTTTTAGACGATGCCTTCGGCAGCTTCTTTTCTTTTTTCTTTTCTTCTTTCTTTTCTTCCTTCTTTGATTCGAGGTCCATATCTTATTTTCAGCCTCCTTCTTTATTAGCGGCAACCTCGATCTTATGATCGGGGTTGCCACATCATAATTACATATTCTTTTCAAACATCAGCGATTATTGATTCGCAACTGCAGCTCTTCTTTCAAGCTCTTCCTGCATCTCCGCAATAAAGTCTTCCGGCTTGCATGCTGCATATGCTTCCATATAGGAATCCCATGTGGAATCGAAATTGGATGCCATTACAACCTTCGGAAGCCACTCATGTTTTACCTGACCCATCTTTGTCCAAGCAACGCCGCCGGCGGTCTCTGTGGTCATAGCATTGGAGTATGAATACATCGGATACCAAGGACCGGTCTCTTTCACTACGGAGCCGATCATATCAGGATAACCATGTGCGCCATATGCTTCGAAGCAATTTACCAGAGGCTCTGCAAGACCTGCAAAGAACTCAGATTCCTGCTCCTGAGGCTGCATCGCATTCTTTCCGTCACGGCTTGTTCCAAGCCACTGAGGCAGATAAGAATATACACATCTGTGTGATGCCTGATATGATGTATCAGCCCACTGGTCTCTCATTTCCGGAGTTTTATAATACATACCATCCTCATCTACAAGATAGTCAACACCTTCAACACCCCAGAATCTCAGATCGTGAATCTCCTGATCAAGAACATCGTTAAGGAACTGGAATGCTCTGTCCGGATCTGAGCAGCTTGTTGTTACAGCAACACCTGAAGAGTTATTAAGTGTATCTCCATATACATGCCACATCTGATCCTTGCCTGCTTCAAGCGTAAGTCCAAGAGAAACATAATTGCAGCCGATATCATCAAGATTCTGCTGAATGAAGATATCGTTGATCGTATAAGCAAAATCCCAATACTGGTCACACATACCCAGGACACGTCCCGTAGAAAGCTTTGCAATATACTCATCATATGTCTGTGTTGCAAATTCCGTATCGATATAGCCCTTGTTATACTCTTCATTAAGAATAGAGAAATATTCTTTTGCTTCCGGAATCGTATTGTAGTCAACGATCTTCATGTTATCTACATCAACGATAACGGATCCGTCGTTCGGATATCCTGCCAAAAACTCAGGTGCGTTTTCAATACAGAAATATCTCCAGTCATCACAAAGCATTGTGTAAGGAATGACCTTTGTTCCATCTTCCATCTCCGGATTAGCGTCTGCGTATCTCTCAAGAAGGTCGAAATACTGATCTAATGTCTCGATCTTAGGATAATTATCCCACTCAAGTACGCGGCACTGGATCCAGAAAGCCTCATCATTATGGCTTGTCGCCATGGATTCGCCATATGTATTGGTAAATACGTTTGCCCAATAGATGTGACCGTCTGCCTGACGGAAGCTTTCCCACTCTGCATCTGAATAAAGCTCTTTGATATTGGGATATTTCTCAATATAATCATCCCATGGAACAAGCACGTCTGCATCGTAAAGCTGCATCATGCCGTCACCGCCGTCGATAAAGTCAGGCAGGTCACCGGAAGCAAGGATGGAACCAACTGCTTCAGCTGCCGTCTGACCGGTAAGCCATGTTTCCTTAACTCTTACGCCTGTCTTCTCAGCGATCAACTGCTGGATCTCATTGCCGTCGTTGATCTCAGATCCGGGCATTGCGATAAACATCGTAAAATCAATGATCTGATCATCCGTAAATGTCTCACCGGAATCAAGTCCAAGTGATCCGCCGCCTGCAGCATCTCCGCCTGTCGTGCCGCCCTTATTACAACCCGCGAGCGTCGCAACACTGAGCATGCATGCCATTGTGAGCGCTAAAACTCTTTTAAATTTCATACATTAACCTCCCTATTTTTTGTCGTTATACGACTTACTTTAATATAAAGTATAATTTCATATCCCAAATATAACAACCCGACAAACTATAATAAAAAACCCGATAAAATCCATATATCATTTTTGATCCGGATCTTATCGGGTTATGATCATTGTATACTGTTATTCCGCCGGTATTTTGAAGGCGTACACCCCTTTAGCTCAATAAATTTACGGATAAAATAATCGCAGTCTTTATATCCCACATCCTCCGCTATTTTGATCACTTTTTTATCAGTATTTAAAAGCTGTGATGCCGCATGATCAATTCTTATCTGTGTCAGATAATCCTTAAAGGATGTGTTGTTATGTGTCTTCTTAAAGATCTGTCCGAGATAAGAGCTGTTGATATAATATTTATCGCCAAGGCTCTTTAACGTGATATTCTCATCAAAATGCTCCTGAAGATCCTTTTCTATGCTGAAGATCAAACCTCTTGACACATTTCTCCGAAGGCTTAATAAATATTCTGAATATTCATATGCAAATCTCTTCATATGCCGGCTGCCTCCACGGGTGATGGATTCATCAAATGAATTTTCAGCGATATAATGAAGCACCTCCTCCTGATTCACATTATCATCCTGCTCCGATGCTATATGGATCAATTGGAACAGCAGATAGTTGATATTCAGATTTTTAGCATTCTCCTTTTCCCCGATCCCGCGCAATTCTTCAAACAACGCGTCAATAGCGCTGTCCATAGCAGCTTTATCACCGCTGTTAATAGCCGAGACGACATTATCAATACCGGACTTGCAAAGAAACACCGCATTCTGCTCTCCGTCGATCTGCGCGTCTTCTTCATATATATACAGCTTCTTTTTATTGTGAAATCCCCCCACACTGTTCAGGATGTAGCAGGAACTGTAAGATTTTGCGATTGCCTGAATATCCGGCACTTTTTTTCCGCAGGTCATCTTGATCTGTCTGCGCATGATATTCTCGACCTTTTGTATCATCGCGTTAAAATATTCCTTTTCAGAAAGATCTCGCCTCGTAGCCATATTATCGCAATAGATAAACCCCACGTCATAGCTGCTGTCATCATAAGATACATCAAAGACAAAATGATTGATATTATCCTTCTGGGATTCACAACAAGTCTGATAAAGCTGGTGCTGCAATTCCCTTAAGTCAGAATCATCCTCCTCATCATCCCCCCCTCCGCCGATCACTTCTATATTGACATACCGGATATCGCCGGAAAGCTGTAGATGCTTTTTGACATATTCAAGATTGTCCTCATCATACTTGCCCTTAAGCA
>DLOQ01000152.1:11796-12771 GCA_002479655.1 Lachnospiraceae bacterium UBA7480 | reverse complement strand
CATCATGAACATCCTTTTCTATTTTAAGCTTAGAAACTTTTCTAAGCAGGGAAAGAATGTTTTCCTTTTGAACCGGCTTAAGGATATAATCCATGCTGTCACTTCTGATCGCCTTTTGCGCGTATCTGATATCGTCATATCCGGTAAGGATGGCAAATTTGGCGTTTGATATCTTTTCCGTCCGGATCCGTTCCAAAAGCTCCAGTCCCGTCATCACGGGCATCTGGATATCGGAAATGATCAGGTCGACTTCATTTTCTTTCAGATAATCATACGCATCCTTCCCATTGGGCATCAACGCGGCGATCTCATAGCCCTCGGCTTCCCAGTCAATCAGCACCTGCAGTCCCTGTAAAATAAACGGTTCATCATCCACAAGCAATACCTTTAACACGCTCCATCTCCCTCCATCCTGTCTAATTTATCAAGCGGCAATTTTATCTCAACGGTCATGCCGACACCCTCTTCACTGTCGATCCGGATCTTGGCCTCATCGGAAGAGATCATTTTCAGCCTCAGACACGCATTCAATATACCGATATGTTTTTTCCCTTTTAATGTTTCGATGGAAACATTATTGATATTCTTAAGCATCTCCGCGACTTCATCCTCGCCCATGCCGCCGCCGGTATCCTCTACTTCAATAAACAGGGAGTCATCCTTACGATAGACCCTGACAAAGATCCAGCCCGGTCCCTGTTTCGGCTCAATGCCGTGAACACAGGCATTTTCAACAAAGGTCACGACCGTAAGCTTCGGGATCAGATAGTCTGCGCAGTCCTCATTCATATCGATCTGATATTTCAGCCTTTCACTGAAACGATAGCTTTGCAGTCCAAGATATGCCTCTATTGATTCCATCTCTTTCTTTATGGTAACAAAGTCCTGTCCCCATTCTACATTCTGTCTCTGCATAAGCGCCAGCTTCCCCACCATGACCGAGGTCTCCATCTCGCCCTTCAGCAGGGAATGCAT
>DLOQ01000152.1:8159-11763 GCA_002479655.1 Lachnospiraceae bacterium UBA7480 | reverse complement strand
TTCTTTCTCGCAATATCATTTTCCTGTTCCTTCAGTTTGTTTTTATAGACCATATTGATAAGATGATTGTTGGCATCCGCCATTTCATTATATTTTCGCATCATTTCGGCGATCTCGTCTGTTCCGTCAATATCCTCAATACGTTTAAAAGCGTTAACGGAACTCTTGGCAAACGCTTTTTTAAGCTCTAAGATCCTCATGATGATACTCTGATTGATCAGCCTGATCGCAAAAAACGGAAAAAAGACTGAAAAGAAGATCATTGCTAAGATAATTTTCTGTTGATCCTTCAAAATCAAAGCAAGGATATCGCTGTCATTTAATATCACGATCTCAAAGGTAGTATTTTTAAGGTTTACATAAGTCACATAGGCTTCTCTGTTCTGCGTATCGATCTCATCCACATATATAATATCATCTCCCATGTTGGTAAATATAACGTAATTTTCATATCGTATATACATCGGATATCTGTTGCTGAGCGCCTTCATATCTCTCTGAAAACCCGTGGGATCATTTTCAACGACCGCTATCTTTTCACAACCGTTCCTGTAATAGGTCAGTCTTTTTATATAATAAAGCCTTCGTTTTTGAATCAGGGAATTACCAACATTATCTTCATCATAATATACATATAACCCTTCTTCCTCTCCGGAATCCATAAACATCTTATACCAGACAGAATCCCTGCCTCCCGACAGCTTTTTAAAGTAGCTGCTGTTTAAGATACTGTCATTATCAGCGTATACACAAATATTATCACTGTTTAATCCTGAAAGGGAAGACAGAAACGAATCGTTTATCAGTTCAAAATATTGATCATAATACTCATAGGAGGATTCATATTCCGTGTTTAAAAAGGAATCGATCTTCCTGTTCATATTGATGGAATTGACATACATCTGATTTGAAGTCATGAGATTATAAAGACTGTTCGTATACAATGAAGCTACATAATCCATATCAGCCTGATTCTCACTGACTTCTTTGTCATATACGAAGTTAAGTATCAAAACATCCGTAACGACCAATGGAATAAAGACACAGAAAAAATATAAAACCGCAAACTTTTTATTCAGCTTTAATTTATTTAATTCTTTATATATCCTGCCGGAAATCAATTTGAAACATTTCTTCATCAGCCATCCACCATCGTTACCCTTCAAACAGTACAAGGCCTCAGCGTAAGCACGGAGGCCCTGTAACATATTCTTTTACACATAAAGTTATTTTATAAATTCGCTTACTGTCTTTTCGATCCCTTCCGCATCCAGTCCAAAGTGATGTAAAAGCTGCGAAGCGGTGCCTGACTCTCCAAAGACATCCTGAATACCGATCTTCTTTATGACCGCGGCGCCTGTTTCAGCAAGCACGTCTGCAACTGCGCTGCCCAGACCGCNNCCGATCACGGAATGTTCTTCTACCGTAACGACCTTGCCGGTTTTCTTTGCGGACTCAAGGATGATATCCCGATCCAACGGCTTGATCGTATGAATGTTGATGATCTCGGCATCGATCCCCTTTTCCTTCAGCAGATCCGCCGCAGTCATTGCTTCCGCAACGCAGACGCCGGTTGCCACGATCGTGACATCCTTCCCTCTTCTTAAATATACGCCTTTACCGATCTCGAACTTATAATCCGGATTGTCGTTGATAACAGGCACTGCGCTTCTGCCGAACCTCAGATATACAGGACCGACATACTCGACAGCCGCCTTGACAGCCGCCTTTGCTTCCACATCATCAGAAGGGACAATAACAACCATGCCCGGAATCGTCCTCATAAGGGCAATATCTTCATTGCATTGATGCGTCGCGCCATCCTCCCCTACCGTAATGCCCGCGTGTGTAGCGCCGATCTTTACATTAAGGTGCGGATACCCTATGGAATTTCTTACCTGCTCATAAGAGCGTCCGGCTGCAAACATCGCAAAGGAACTGCAAAACGGGATCAGTCCGGTCGTCGCCATTCCGGCAGCGATGCTTGTCATATTCGCTTCCGCGATACCGCAGTCAATATGCCTTTCCGGAAATCTTTTCTTAAATGTCCCTGTTTTTGTAGCGCCGGCAAGATCCGCATCAAGAACATAGATCTTATCGTTGGACTCTCCTACTTCTACAAGCGCGTTTCCGTAGCTTTCCCTGGTAGCTATCTTTACTGTATCAGACATACTGTTCACCTACCTTCTTCAAATCTTCCATGGCCTGCGCGTACTGCTCATCATTAGGCGCTGTTCCGTGCCATGAAGCCTGATTCTCCATAAAGGAAACACCCTTACCCTTTACCGTCTTTGCAATAATAGCCGTAGGCATGCCCTTCGTATTTTTCGCCTCATCAAATGCAGCCCTGATCTCGTCAAAGTTGTGCCCGTCGATCTCTACCGTATGAAAGTTAAATGCCTTAAATTTATCGGCAATAGGATACGGGGAACATACTTCGTCAATTTTACCGTCAATCTGCAGACCGTTATTATCAACGACCAAAACAAGATTATCCAGTTTTCTGAAACCGGCAAACATGGCAGCCTCCCAGATCTGTCCTTCCTGGATCTCGCCATCTCCGCATAAGGCATATACTCTGTAATCTTTTTTCGTAAGCTTGGCGCTGAGTGCCATGCCGACCGCCGCGGAAAATCCCTGCCCTAATGAACCGGACGACATATCGACTCCCGGCGTCTCCTGCATACAGGGATGCCCCTGCAGTCTGGAACCAAGTTTACGAAGTGTTGTCAGCTCTTCTGTCGGGAAAAATCCTCTATTAGCCAGTGTTGCATATAATCCCGGCGCAACGTGCCCCTTAGACAGGACAAAGCGGTCTCTGTTCTCCATCTTCGGATTGGCAGGATCAATATTCATCTCTTCAAAATAGAGATATGTAAAAATATCTGCAGCGGAAAGCGATCCACCCGGATGACCGGCTTTTGCGCTATGCACCGCTGTAACGATACCCTTACGAATTTCATTTGCGGTTTTTTGGAGTTCTATATTAGTCATCTCTCTCTCCTAATTTCGTTTATTTTCTTTCTAAAGCTACATCATTTACGCAAACGGGTTCTCTGTCGGATAACGAACGCCTGCCGGCCGGTTGTAACCAATCTCGTCAACCTCTACTCCGACATACTTAAACACTTCGTAAAGCGCCTTTGCGTAATGTCCGAAGGCTACCGCGCCATGATGCGGGAAATTCTTTTCAATCAGGACATGTCTGTAAAAACGTCCCATTTCCGGAATGGCAAATACACCGATAGAACCAAAGGATTTCGTCGCAACCGGCAGTACCTCACCATTCGCGATATATGCGCGAAGGATATTGTCCGCGGTCGACTGAAGCCTGAAGAACGTGATCTTTCCGGGCGCGATATCTCCTTCCAATGTTCCCTGCGTTACTTCCACCGGAAGGTTTCTTGCCATGATCTTTTGATATTTCATCTCACAGAAGGAAAGCTTCTTCGTGTTTGTATTGCCGCAATGGAATCCCATAAAGGTATCTTTGTGTGTATAAGGGAACTTATTTTCAATGGATTCCTTATACATATCTTCCGGAACAGAGTTATTGATATCAAGAAGCGTAACAACATCCTCGGAAATACAGTATCCAATATAT
>DLOQ01000152.1:5782-8140 GCA_002479655.1 Lachnospiraceae bacterium UBA7480 | reverse complement strand
GCTGTTTACATAGCAGGGAACGAAACCAAACTGCGTCTGGAAAGCAGGCCAGCACTTACCGGCGATCGCAACATACTTTCTGTAACCCTTATGGGCATCGATCCAGTCAAGAAGCGTCAGCTCATACTGCGCAAGCTTCGGGAGAATGGTTGGTTTGCAATTGCCTGAGCCAAGCTCTTCTTCCATTTCCTTAACCTTTGCAGGAATACGGGAATCNNCATGTTTATTAAATGCCTCAAAAAGATCAAGCTCGGAATTTTCCTCGATCTCAACGCCGAGATTATAAAGCTGCTTAATGGGAGCGTTGCACGCAAGGAAGTTGAGAGGTCTTGGTCCAAAGCTGATGATTTTAAGGTTTGCAAGAGCGTCTACAGCACGCGCGATGGGAACAAATTCATGTATCATATCCGCACATTCAGCAGCCGTGCCTACCGGATATTCCGGAATATAAGCCTTTATATTACGAAGCTTTAAATTGTANNTAAAAACTCGTTAATCATATCCGCACATTCCTCGGGGTCGCCTACGGGATATTCGGGAATATACGCCTTCACACCTCGAAGCTTTAAATTATAGCTTGCATTTAACATACCGCAGTACGCATCGCCGCGTCCGTCCAAAAGATCTGCCTGAGATTCTTCTGCTGCCGCCACAAACATCTTCGGACCTTCAAAATGCTTTGCCAGCAATGTTTCAGAGATCTCCGGACCGAAATTGCCAAGATAAATACACAACGCATTACAGCCTGCCTTCTTAACATCCTCAAGAGCCTGAACCATATGGATCTCACTTTCCACGATACAAACAGGGCACTCGTAGATGTCGTCAGCATCATACTTAGCTTTGTAAGCATCCACCAATGCTTTTCTTCTGTTTACGGAAAGGCTTTCCGGGAAACAGTCACGGGATACCGCTACGATACCGATCTTAACTTTTGGAGCATTACTCATTTTTACTTCCTCCTTCTTGCGGGACTACCGCATCTTTATTTTTTATTTTATTTTTTTGTATTTACTCATTGATATTCAGATTCTTACCGGTCAATCCGATAAACGAGCCTTCCGCAAGACCTCCCTCGGAATGTCCGATCAGCCATTTATTCTTTGCCGTGATCAGCGCGTCCTCCCATCCGGCATGCGTCTTATCAAGCGGAAGATTCGTACCCTTCGGAAGAACGATCCCCACCTTGAAGCCTTTCCCTCCGACTCCGCACGGCGCGTAATGAAGAGTCGTTGCGTACAATTCAACAGCCGTGCCTGCCGGAACAGCAAATGCCTCAACCTTTGCGGTATCATACTTGAACTCCGGCGATACATCCTCAAGCTTACCCAGCATAAGAACCGCATCCGTCGCCGCGACATTGATCTCCGAATCCCTGTGATATTCAAGCGCGTTCAACAGCTCATTATGCCCATTGCAGTAACCGATCTGAATAGGCATTTCTCCGTATGTCTTTACGCTGAGTTCCTCAAAGACCGGAAGCTCCTCCAGAACATCCACGCTCGGTTCATAAGCGCATCCCTCCGGCAGAGGTGTCTTATCATTCAATGCTTTTACAAGGTCAGAAAAATCAATATTTTTAACGATCTTTCCATACCTCGAAAATCTTTCGTCTGTCACGTCATAAATCGTCATGCTCTTACTCCTTTCTCACTAATATCTTTTTTATTGTATCTTCTGAAACAGCTCTTTACATGCGGGATAGATCAGCTTGTATTGCGCGTATCTTTCCTCATACTTCTTTACCAGCTCCGGATCCGGCTCTATCGTATCCACGATCTTTACGATCTGCTCCGCCGCGTCTTCCACACTTGCAAACTCCCCATTGGCAACGGCCGCAAGCATCGCTCCTCCCAGCGCCGGTCCTTCTTCTGATTCGATCACATCCACCTTGACATTTAAGATATTGGCGATCATCTTTTTCCACAGGGGACTCTTAGCTCCGCCGCCGCAGATCTTTGTCCTCTTGATCTCGATCCCAAGCGCCCTCGCTACTTCAAAAGAATCGCGAAGCGCAAAAGCGACTCCCTCCAAAACCGCCTGCGTCATATCCGCTCTCGTGGAATCCATGGTAAGACCGATAAAGGTTCCTCTCGCCAGCGGATCATTGATCGGTGAACGCTCACCCATAAGATAAGGCAGAAAATAAACATGATTTTCGCCAAGTTTTTCTATCTTCTTCTGTTCCTCTGCATAATCTGTTGTTCCGACGATCTCATCCATCCACCACTTATTACAGCTTGCCGCGGAAAGCATACAGCCCATCAGGTGATAGTGTCCGTCCGCATGCGCAAATGCATGTAAAGCATTGAATCTGTCAACGCCGAAGTTCTTGGAAGAAATAAAGATCGTTCCGCT
>DLOQ01000152.1:0-5758 GCA_002479655.1 Lachnospiraceae bacterium UBA7480 | reverse complement strand
TTATCACCGGCGCCTGCCACTACCTTACAGCTTTCCGAGATGCCAAGCTCTTTCGCGATCTCAGGAAGCACCGTTCCGACAGTTTCATAGCTTTCATAGATCTTTGCCAGCTGGCTCTCATTGACGCCGCAGATCTCACACATCTCCTTTGACCAGCATCTGTTCTTTACGTCAAATATAAGCATACCGGACGCATCCGATACGTCTGTGCAGTGAACGCCGGAAAGCTTATACGCGATATAATCCTTAGGAAGCATGATCTTACGGATCCTTGCAAAATTCTCCGGTTCGTTATCTTTTACCCAGAGGATCTTTGGTGCCGTAAATCCGGTAAAGGAAATATTCGCCGTATATTCGGAAAGCTTTTCTTTTCCGATCACATTATTCAGATAATCACATTCCTTTGTGGTACGTCCATCGTTCCAAAGGATCGCGGGACGGATCACCTCATCATTCTCATCAAGGATCACAAGTCCATGCATCTGACCGCCAAAGCTGATCCCCGCGACCTGACTTTTATCGACATCCTTGATCAGTTCTTTAATGCCTGCCATGACCTGCTGATACCAATCCTCCGGCTTTTGCTCCGACCAGCCCGGCTGCGGAAAGTAAAGCGGATACTCTTTTGATACGATATTCTCGATCTTTCCGTCATGAGCCATCAGCAGCAATTTTACCGCAGACGTTCCCAAATCCACACCTATGTAGTACATATTGTCATCCTCCACATATTTATATATCTTTTTATTACCATTTTTTATATGGGCACCGCGTTTTTTTGATTGCAGCCCGTATCTCGACATAACACCCGCAGGCCAAACAAGTCCCTGCATTTAGTTTATCACATTCCCGGCAAATTGAAAGCCTGTTTTCCATCAGTTCGTCAGATGTCCGTTCCGATTTATCAAATATCTCGATATATTGTCCTATCATTTTATGATAGCTTTCTTCGCCCAATTCCCGAATCAGACATCTTCTGCATATTTTCTGTTCCATAAGTTCAGACTTCTACTTCTATGTGCAGTACGCTGCAGGCAGGGAGCACATAAAACAGCTTATCCTGCTCTGCCCTGACCGCGTCAAAGGGAACTGTCTTAACACATTCTTTGTTCTCAAAGGTATTATGATCGCCCATGCCGCCTGTAACGATCTCCGCTTTGACGCCCTTGATCTCTCTGCCAAGAAGATTGCTTTCTATCTCATAATCCTCAGATATGGAAAGATTCGTAATCGTAATATGTATCCTGCCATCCCCGGCAACCGATGCCGACTCTGAAAGATTGGGCACCATATACTGTTCCTCGATACCGATCTGCTTCGTATCTATGCTGCTTTCAAGCAGCTCGTTATCCTGATGCGCGCTGTACATCTTAAATACATGATACGTCGGCGTTTTCAACATCTGTTCGCCTTCCGTAAGGATGACTGCCTGAAGGACGTTTACGACCTGTGCGATATTTGCCATATGAACTCTTCTGCAATGTTTATTAAAGAGATTCAGATTGATGCCGGCAACAAGCGCGTCCCGCATGGTATTCTGCTGATACAAAAAGCCCGGATTCGTACCCTCTTCCACATCATACCATGTTCCCCATTCATCTACAATAAGCCCTATCTTTTCCTCCGGATCATAACGATCCATGATCGCGGAATGTTTGGTAAGCAGCTCGTCCATAAAAAGCGTCTTATTAAGCGTCATATACCACTCTTTTTCATTAAATCCCGTAGCGGCGCCTTTTTTGCTCCAATCATAGGGAAGCGTATAATAATGAAGGGAAAGTCCGTTCATATATCCATAATTCTGCGGGAATTGCCCCTCTCCCTGAAAGCACTTATTCAAAAGGACTTCCGTCCAATTATAATTCTTATCAGACGGACCAACAGCGATCTTCTTGATCTTTTTGTCCGGGTCATAATTCCTTACAAAGGTCTGATAATGCCTGAACAGATCTGCGTAATATTCCGGCAGCATATTACCGCCGCAGCCCCAGCTTTCATTGCCAATGCCAAAATAATCTACCGTCCACGGAGCTTCGTGCCCGTTTTTCTTCCTAAGGTCTGCCATGGGGGATACACCGGAAAAGGTCATGTACTCTACCCACTCGCTCATCTCACGGACGGTTCCGCTTCCTACATTGCCATTTACATATGTCTTACAGCCAAGCTGTTCGCAAAGCTCCATAAACTCATGCGTGCCAAAGCTATTGTCCTCAACAACTCCGCCCCAGTTTGTATTGATCATCTTTTTTCTCAAAGCCTTGTCGCCAATGCCATCCATCCAATGATACTCATCCGCAAAGCAGCCGCCGGGCCATCTGAGCACGGGGATCTTCATCTCCCGCAGCGCCTCGACAACATCTGTTCTCATACCATTTTTATTAGGAATATCCGAATGTTCTCCAACATAGATCCCTTCATAGATACATCTTCCAAGATGTTCGGAAAAATGTCCCTGTGTTTCCGGATTGATATGCCCCATCTTCTTATCCGGGTTGACGATATGCTTGTACCTGCTCATTCCATGACCTCCTGATTTCCCCTATTTTACACCTATAGCATCATTATACATCATTATGACGCAATCATCTATCAAAAATAACTGCTTTTCATATAAGTATAATTACATTGCCGTAAGTCAAAATCAACCGATATAAATTATTATCTATAATTTGTAATGTGTTTTACTATAATTTGTCGGTTTCATTTACTTCTGAAAAATGAAATGATGGAACAGAACAAAAACCTTATAAGGAGATAACAGGGATATGCTTAAAATCGTTAAGACAGAAAACGGTCTTGTCCGGGGACTTTCCGGCAACAACGCCAGGATCACGGCATTTAAGGGGATACCGTTTGCCGCTCCGCCGATTGGCAAAAACAGATGGAAGGCGCCGCAGCCATGTGAGGATTGGAGCGGCATAAAGGATGCTTATTCTTTTGGATCGATCTCCGTTCAGGATACCCCCGGTCTCGGCACAGACCTCTACAGCCGCGAATGGCATGTAGATCCTGACATAGACATGAACGAGGACTGCCTTTATCTGAATGTATGGACAGGCGCAGACAGCGATCAGGACAAGCTGCCGGTGCTTGTATGGATCTTTGGCGGCGGATTCCAATGGGGATATACCGCAGAAATGGAATTTAACGGTGAAAACATTGCCAAGAGAGGCGTCGTCGTTGTCAGCATCAACTACCGTCTTGCAGTCCTCGGCTTTCTTGCCCATCCTGAGATCACAAAGGAGAACCCTGACGCCCCTGCCAACTTCGGTCTTCTTGACCAGCTTGCGAGACTTGAGTGGGTCAAAAGAAATATCGGCGCATTTGGCGGAGATCCTGACAATATTACCCTTGCAGGGCAATCCGCGGGCGGCGCCAGCGTCCTTTCCCATATCACGAGCAGGCAGTCCAAGGATCTTATACAAAAAGCAGTCATTATGAGCGGTATGATCCGTCCGCCGTATGAGCCCGACACATTTATCGTTCCCCAGCCGCTTTCCTATGGGGAAGAACTCGGCAGACAGTTTTTTGCTTCTCTGGGTGTCTCTTCCTTAGAAGAAGCAAGACAGATCGATGCTTTTGTATTGAGAGAATCCTATCAGAAATTTGTCCGTAATCATCCGAGATTCGCGCCGGTGTTAGACGGATATCTCATTGAGGAGGATCCGTTTAGCCGCCTCCTTGACGGAAAACACAATCACATCCCCCTCATGGCGGGCAATACAAGTGATGAATTTAAGACTTATATCAATGCGGACAGCGAAGAGGAGCTGACTAAAAAGGCGGAACAATATTTTGGCGAGGATGCGGAATACTTCCTTTCCACAAAGGAGGCAAAGTCGAAAGACGCCTATGGATATGCCCGCTGCAATTCCATTGAATATTCTGTAAAAAGCGGTTTTTCCGGAACGCGCGCCAATACTTACTATTACTGTTTCGAACCGGATATTCCGGGGGAAGATGATCCCGGCACATTTCATTCCGTTGATCTCTGGTTCTTTTTTGAAACGCTTGCCGGATCATACCGGCCATTTATCGGAAGGCATTATGATCTTGCCAGACAGATGTGCAATTATCTGACCAATTTTATAAAAAGCGGCGATCCAAACGGCAATGACGCTGACGGCTCGCCCATGGAGCAATGGCTTCCTTATACAAAGGACGCTAAGAATGAAATGCATTTTACGAGATCCGGCTCTAAGGCTTCCGTACAAAACGACGCGTTTGGCGATTTTATGATTGAACATATCACAAAGAAAAACAAAACGGGAAAGAAGCAGGCGTTCAATCCCTATCTCCCGTCATGGGAATACATTCCCGACGGAGAACCTTATGTATTTGGAGACCGTGTATATGTCTACGGCTCCCATGACCGGTTCCGCGGCCACGCGTTCTGTCTGAATGATTATGTCTGCTGGTCCGCTCCGGTTAATGATCTGGCTGATTGGCGGTACGAAGGCGTCATCTATACAAGGCAGGATGATCCCAAAAATAAGAACAACGATATGTGCCTTTACGCGCCGGATGTGGTAAAGGGCGCTGACGGCAGGTATTATCTGTACTATGTGCTTGACAGGATCTCCATTGTCTCCGTTGCCGTATGCGATACGCCCGCTGGGAAATATGAGTTTCTCGGATATGTCCACTACAAGGACGGAACCAGACTTGGAGAAAAAGAAACCGATGAACCGCAGTTTGATCCGGGCGTGATCCTTGTGGATCATAAAGTTTACCTTTATACCGGCTTCTGCGGCATTGGCGATAAATCAAGAAGCGGGGCGATGCTTACCGTACTGGATCAGGATATGCTCACTGTTTTGGAGGCGCCGCAGATCGTTGTTCCGGGAAGCTGTTACAGTCAGGGAACAGAATATGAAAATCACGCGTTCTTTGAAGCGCCTTCCATCCGATGCTTTGACCGGAAATATTATTTCATCTATTCGTCGGAAGTGATGCATGAATTATGCTATGCCGTTTCCGATTCCCCCAAAGGTCCTTTTCGGTACGGCGGCGTGATCGTCAGCAACGCGGATCTGCATATCGATTCTTACAAGCCTGCCGATAAGCCTGCTGCATTTGCCGGCAATAATCATGGAAGTCTTGTGGAGATCGGCGGTCAGCGGTACATATTTTATCATCGCCAGACCTTAAACATATGGTACTCCAGACAAGGCTGCGCCGAACCGGTGACCTTTCATGAAGACGGCAGCATCTCCCAAAGCGAGATCACTTCCTGCGGCTTAAATCAGGGACCGCTGAATGACCGTGACGAATATCCGGCTTATATCGCCTGCAATATGTTTACAGACGAAAACGAGATCTATGTAGGCGGAGCAAATGTTCCATGGATCACTCAGGAAGGAAAAGACGGCGACGAAAATCCCGGATATATAGCCCATATCACAGGCGGCGCAACGATTGGTTTTAAATACTTTGACTGCCATGACGTGAAGGGGATCGTAATAAACGCCCGTGGTTACGCAACCGGCTTCTTTGAGGTGAAGACCCGGATCGACGGACCGGTTCTCGCAACCCTTAAGATGAACCACTCAACCGTCTGGGAAGCCTACCGTTCTGACTGCGCGATACCGGACGGGATCAACGCCCTGTATCTTACCTACCGCGGAGACGGCACAGCGGAACTGGGATCCTTCCGGTTTCTGCACTGATAATTTTGGGAAGTATTGATGGTTTTAGGAAACATTGATGGTTTTTCGGAAGCATTGATAATTTTAGGAGAGGGTGTCCCAAAACTATG
>DLOQ01000150.1 GCA_002479655.1 Lachnospiraceae bacterium UBA7480 | reverse complement strand
AAAACCGCCGTCATTGGTCTTTTTCACACCGGTCAGAAAGATGGCACCCAAGACGAAGCTGCTCAGAGGCAGCAGGATAGACGGAAAGCCGGAGCTTCCGGTAAAGAGAGACGTAAAGGACACGGTACAGGACAGAAGCATTTTTCGGGGCGAACAGGAAAATGACTGGATGCAGGACATTTTTGGAAAGACATCTTATGAAAAAATAACTGCCGTATTTGAAGATCATGGTTATCGCTGTAGTTCGCTTCCGGGAGCTTATGATCGGGAATTTGCTTCATTCTATATAGAGCATAAAGATGAGCTTGCCGCGGGGGATTTTGTGTTTTATAACCGCAACCGTAATCCGGTGAATTTCAAAACCATTAGTTCCGTGCTAAAGAAACATAAGGAAAAGTTAAAAATACCATATCCGCTGACAACCAAGGAATTGTGCGGAAGCCTGTATGGATATTAAAAAGGAGGGAAAGGAAGAATGATGATAGTACATTTTAAAGCGATCGAAGACACGCTGCTAAGTATGGAAGAGCGTTATGATATCAAGCTGACGGATGGACTGGACAGTTTTCTGGTACTGGTCTGCAACAGGATCTTTAAGGATCGGCGGATCGATGTCAGAGATCCTGATTCTCCTTTTAAAAAGATTCCTTTTCGCAAGGTGATCTTTATGGATGCGTGTAAAGAGGTATTTCCGGTTTATCAGGACGGCGCGCTGGAACGGGAATGTCAGAGGAGAAATATTCCGTTTATTGAGGAAGTGGATCGTACATTTCAAAAGATTCGCGAACGGTTGGATAGGGAGGCGCAGGAGGATACGGACAGCGCAGAGGCGCGGATCATGGCGGAGTACCGTATAGGATTGACGCGTTATCAGATAGATGTACCAAGGGAGGAACTGATCCGTCGGGGAAAATGGCGTCTGATGCAGATCTCGCTGCGGGAATGGGATAATGATGACGAGGGGATATTCTATTGTTCCGACAGGATGTTCCGGCATAGCATCGTGCTCCCTGATTGTCAGGAAAAAGATGTATTTTTCTATATGATGGAGCCCGCAAGGGCGGAATGGGACGACGATGAACGGAAGAGTAACAGGCTGTATATCCGCGCGGAGGTTTATGATGCCTTTATCAGGGAGATCTTTGAACCATATGGAAAGGTAGAATTCTGCAAGGGAAAGTATGCGTTGAGGATAACGGGGGCACAGGCGTGCGCCGCGGCGTCGGAAGAAATAGAGAAACGCTGGGGTGACTTGGTGTACCGGAAAGAACCGAAATACCCGGATGTACGGGCAGTCTATTACAGTCTGATGCAGGACTGCTTAAATAAGGTGAAGGGAGTATTCTACTGGCTGAATCAGGCTCCAAAAGAAGAACCGGTGGAGCTGTCGGTAGTCGGTGCGTACTGTCTGCGTGAGGAGCTGCCGGAGGACGATTGCACCATGGAGGGTGAGAAGGCAGACATCGGACGGGGTATCACTTATGAGGAATATGAGGAACTAATATCCCGGATCGAAGAAGAGTATGTCCTTACGCTGCGCCGGGGAGATGAAGAGGAGCATATGGAACTTTTAGAGAAGAATAACGAGCTTCATCCCATGGATAAAAGCTTTATGGAGACGGTATGGTGCCATGCCCTCATGAACACGTCGGTAGAAGAATATCAGAGCATCTATGGAATGTTGGATCGGGGGCTTCTTTTGGATATGGTCAGGATGATCTATCCGTCCTATGAAAACGGCAGATTGGAGAAGCACTGCGAGGAAGACGGCATAGACCTGCCGGAGATATTTCAACGTCTGTTAAAGGTTGAGGAGCCGAAGCTGTCCAGACTGCATTTCAATCATGAAGAATTGAAGCGGAGCGGGCAAAAACGTCTTAAAAAGGAAATTCAGGATTGGTGCTGCGGAGGTCCGATGGATGAGGAGACAAAATTTTATCTGGCCAATTATGGATTGATGACCAGCGCGCCGATCACAAAGGATTTTGTAGATGATACCATAAATTATTATGTCGTGGAGCCGGTATCATATACGAAGGACGATGGCGAACGTCATCCCGCCCACAGGCTTTATCTGATGGACTGTACTTATGATGCGTTGATGCGGGAGATCTTTGAGGAACTTATAGGATTCCGTATGTCAGGTGACAAATATCATCTTACGATCTCCGTAGAAGAGATGGAATTCCTTATGGAAAAAAGGATCCTATGGGAAATACGGGGCGCGGAAAGATTAAGCAGCAGTACCAACTGCAGCGAGGAGGAAGCGGCATGGTACGAAGCGATCAGGCAGGTCTGGTTGAAATTTATCGACTTTGTTCAAAAAGTATATCTGGATTACGGCGCCGTAAGACCGGAAATAGCGGTGTACGGTCCTTATAATCTGCAAAAGGAGGGAATACCGCCTACCTACAGGGAGTTTCTGCTGGACTGCCTGAAATAAGACTACCGTTTCACTTTTTTACGGGGTGAGTACGGAATCTTATTGTCGGTAATACCCAGGAGATAATCGATGCTGACATGATAGTATTCCGAGAGAGTAATGAGCGCCCAGACGGGAATCTCCCGTTCTCCGCACTCATACCTCCGGTAAACATTCCGCTGGCAGCATAAAATGTCCGCAACATCCTGCTGCCGCAGGTCGTGGTCGATCCGCAGATCCTGTATGCGTTGATATTTCATGGTGGCTCCTTTCTTAATAGCATATTTAAAATGAAGATAAATACAGTATTTCCGGGCAAGTGGCAGTTTATAATTACTTGACAATAATACCAAACGGGAGCATAATTGGGATGTTGGAGATACCATACGGTATCGCGATTTGACCTAAAAGTTACCATATGGTAGCAAAAAAAACAAAGGTAATTATATATTAAAAGGGGGAAATAAGGATGAAAAAATCAGAATTAACAGAGGTGTCTTATCTGGTCGCAAAGGAGGAATTGAAAAGCACATTGATATCCATGATCATAGGATTTATCATCGGTGCGGTGCTGGCATGGATGACTACCATGGACAGCGATAATACAAAGTACAGGATCATGATGACTGTACTGGTAGGACTTGTCTTGTCGGGAACTCCATATGTATGGAGACATTTTCCGTATATTGCGCTTGGCTGGATGTCGCTGCTGATCAAGCTCGTTGCATCCGTCTGCCTCGGCTGGGTCATTACACCGGTGACGCTGATCTACCGTTGGATAGAGGTGAAGGTTTATGAAAGAAAATTAAGGCGGCAGCAAAGACAGGAATATGAGGAAGAGTAACAAACGGATGCAGATAAGGCATAAGGCAAAAAAAGTAATTATCTGATAATTTACAGAAAATAGGGTGGATGTAAGGTATGAAAAGAATAGTAGTAATGATAATGGCAGGTATTATGGCGGCAGCTATGGTGGGGTGCGGTAAGGACGCAGGCGCTGCGGGCGGTCGTCAATCGTCTGAGCTATCCTCAGACGAGGCGATGGAAGTGCTGGAGGCGGAAATCAATGCCAGAATCGAAGCAGAACAGCGGGCGGAAGAAGAACGGGAACAGCAACTGGAGGAAGGGTATCCGGAAGGAGTTTTCCCTGTTGCTGGATATATCTGCAGGGATCTTCTTGATGAGGAATCAGACATATATATAGATAAGTATATACTTAGTTCATTTGATGCTGGAGATAGGGGCTTTAGCTACATATATGATTCTGACACAAAAATATATACTATTTATGATACCGAAAATAGGGGATTTGCTGGGGGCAGAACGCATCATTTGGAGGGATATTTGAATGATGAGGGAGATTTTGTAGTAACCTATTATGCACGATATAATAAAGATATACTGTTTAATACAGTTGGAACCATCACTAGAGAAATGTGGTCTGATAGGTTCGAGGAGGAACATCCGGAGGTTGCAGAGGTTGTCATGGATAATATTGAGTGGGTTTATGTAATATATGAATAATATCCGGATCGGAGTTTACTTCCGGACCGCCCCGGAATTGTTTGATATTGTAAATGAATGTATGCAAAAAAACAGATAGCAAATTAAAAAATAATTTTCAATGACGAAAGAATAGCCAAGGAGAAAAAGCATGCAAAGTATATTTAAATGTCCCTGCTGTAACGGAGAAATGGAGATTATCGCGGACGGGCTGGGACAATGTCTTTATTGTGATAGTAAGCATCCGCTGCCGAAAAGCTATGAGAACCAGTTAAACCGTGCCAATAAACTCAGGCAGGAAGAAATGCGGTTTGACGAAGCGCTGGAGCTGTATAAGGAGATTGTCAGCGAAGCTCCGGATGAGCTGGAGGCGCATTGGGGCGCGGTGCTCTGCCGGTTTGGTATCGAATATGTGGAGGATGCGCCTAAAAAATTCAAACCCACCTGTCACCGGACGATTGAGACGTCTATTTTTGAAGATGTGGATTATCGGATGATCATGGAGCGCGCCGGAGAACAGCAGAAGGAACTTTATAGTAGGCAGGCGGGACAGATTGATGCTATTCAAAAGAAGATACTGGCGTTTCAGGCTACTGCGGAACCGTACGACATATTTTTAAGCCTGAAAGTAACGGATGACAGCGGCAGCAAGACGGTGGAGCGGGAGATCGCTATGCGTCTGTATGACCAACTGAGTGATAAATACCGTGTATTCTTTTCGGAGGTCAGCTTAAAAAGCGAATATGCGGGAGAGGATTACGAAGCTGTCATTTATTCCGCCCTGCGTTCTTCCAAGGTGATGATCCTGATTGCGGAAAATGTAGGGAATATGAAAGCAAAGTGGGTGCGCAACGAGTGGAGCCGTTACAATCGGATGGGCAAGGAAGATAAGGAGAAAAAGCTTATCTGCCTGGTTAGGAAGGAAATGCTTGATGATGACGGCTTTCCCATTGAATTTGCCGCTAAGGAGCATCTGTTTATCGGTGACATCGGTTATGAAACGGATCTGCTTCATAACCTTGATACATATTTTAAACGAATCAGAAAAAAATCCGACGATGGCGCCGGTTCCGTCAAGGGGTTATCCGGAGAAAGAGACAGGAATCTCCTTTTGGCGGAAAATGCATNNTGGAAAGAGGCGGCTCACGAAGCGACGCTGCGGGATTCCGATTGTGCAAAAGCATACTGGTATCGTCTGCTGGCATCCATAGGATGTGGCCCGGATGATATTTTATCTGCGAAAGCAGATTTTTCAAGCTATGAAGATTTTGAAATATGCTGCAGATATGCGGAGGAAAAAGAACGGGAAGAATACATAAGGATCAGTGAGGAGTGCCTGAAAAATCTGAAACTACAGGAAAGCTATGATCAGGAATATCAGAAGATCCTTTCCGAAATCTCCGAGCATGAGCAGGAAATGACTGCTCTTAACCAGAAGATCGAGCACGGCAGCCAGATGGCTAAGGACAGGGTGATGAAACTGGATTCCGATTTTGGCTGGGCGTTGGTCGGGCTGCTGTCAATGGTGGTTTTTCTGGGATATTCCTTTCTGGGAGATATTTTAGATTTTTCGGATACAAAAATATTATTGATCATATGGGGAGTGACTGGGCTGCTGTCCAGCGTGGCGTTGGTCGTAGTGATTAATATTAATTGGCTGGATGGATTATTGGGTCTGTTAGAGATCATCAAATATACGATCCTTGCAGCGGTTGCTCGTGTCGTCATACTGTTTGCGGTAATGCTGATCGCTCATGTAACGATGTTAGGATTTGTTCTTGAAGCTTTGATTGCTCTTTATTTTCTGATTGTTACTATCAGGGGATTTTTCTGGATTTCCCGCGGGCAGAAGGGAAGGAAGCTAAATGCCGCAGGAGCGCAGGAATATAATGACTTAAAAAATAAGATCCTTCAGGAAAGTCAGGATCGCCTGCTTAAGTTAAATAAACAGTATGGTAAAAGAGAACAGGAGATTGAAGGCAGCGTCAGCTTCGCTTCTGTTCAGGATCTGGAGAATTGGTTCACAACCAATTATGAGCAGGCAGGCTAACGATACTTTAGGGGCAGCGATACCGTTACGGTGGTGCCGCCGCCCGGCGTATCGGATATGGAGATGGTTCCCTTGTGGATATCCGTAATTTCTTTTGCAATGCTCAGCCCCAGTCCCTGATGTCTGCGTGAGGTATGGGACTTGTCCGAACTGTAGAAACGGTCAAATACTATCTTTTTGTTACAGTCCGGGATTCCGATCCCGGTGTCCGCGACGCCAAGAAGCAGATATCTGCCGTCATAATCGCAGGAGAGGGTGATGCTTCCCTGTCTGGTGTAGCTTAGGGCATTGTCTAACAGTATGATCAGCAGCTGCATTATTTTATTGCGGTCTAATGAGCAGGGCGGGATATTGTCAGTGATATGGACGTGAAATTTCAGCCCTTTTTCATATACAAGGCGTTCAAAATGGTTATAGCAGTCAATAATGATATCCTCTATATGTACTTCAGATAATGACAGAGTCAGGACATTCTGATCCGCCTGGGCAAGACAGAGCATATCTTCCATCAGTGCGGACATCCGCCTGCATTCATCCCGTGCGATCGACTGATGATGATAAAATTCCGTTTCGTTGGATCTGGTCATGGCTGATAAGCTGGATAGGATGATGGCAAGCGGAGTTTTTAATTCATGGGACGCCACGGCAATAAAATCGTTTTGTTTCCGGTAGGATTCCGAGATCGGCTGCAGCAGTTTCCGGATGGACAGTGAAGCGGCGGTACACAGGACGATATCGCCGCAGATCGTAATCAGCGCAATCAGGAGGATCGTGCGAAAGATTTCCCGCATATTTTGTGTAATGGGATACAGGATCGTAACAGTCAGATCGGCGTTATCGTTGTTGATCTGTGCTATACTGACGTAGAACCGGGTATGGTCCATGCCGCGATACCGGAATTCAATATGGCGGATGACATAGGCAGATCCGGATCCCGTGAAAGAAAATCCATATTGTTCCTTGGCAGCCGCCTTCACCTCTTCAAGAAGCATATCGCTGTCAGCGATATTGTTTGCAGCGTCAAACCGGGTGATCTGATCATTGCTTTCGATAAAGATCTGATAGTTTTTTTCCGTATATTGATTGATGATATTGTGATAAATGACAGGCGTATTTTTGATATAGACAAGGATATTGTTGATATCGTTGGTAAAGGCGGTCATCGTGGAAGCAAGCATATTCCGGTAGGTCAGATAGGAAAAGAGGATCCCGATGATGGTAATGACCAGCGAAATAAAGACGGATGCATAGACAGTCAGTTTCTGCTCTGTTTTTTTATATGCAGTTATTTTCGACATAATTTATATCCAACCCCGTGTATCGTTTTGATGATGAGAGAGCTTCCTATGGCGGTAAGGCGTTTCCTGAGAAAGTAAATATAATTATCAAGATTGCCGTCTTCGATCAGGGTATCTTCGCCCCATGCCTGTCTGATGATCTGTTCCCGGATAACGGTATTGCCGGCATCGGAAAGAAGGACTTCAAAAACATTGGCTTCCCGCTTGGAAAGCTGTACGGTCTGATCGTTGCATAAGATGGTATGGCTGGAAGGCTGATAGGTAATATCCTCATAGTCATATTTTTTGGAAGAAGATCTGGTATGACGGATCTGCACCCTAATCCTTGCCATCAATTCGTTAAATTCAAATGGCTTTGTTATATAGTCGTCAGCCCCGCTGTCAAGTCCGGTCACCCTGTCTGTCAGAGATCCCAGTGCGGTCAGGAGAATGACCGGCGTATCTATGGATTCCTTTTTTATTTTTTTTAAAATATCAATGCCGTCTATGTCCGGCAGCATCCTGTCTATAATAATGATGTCAAAATTGTTTTCGAGGAAGGCCTGATATCCGCTCAGGCCGTTTTTACAGATATGGCATTCCGCATTTTCTTTTTGAAACTGAAAAGCCAGCGACTGGCATAAGAGCTCATCATCTTCTATCAGCAGTAATTTCACTTCTTGCTATCCTCCATGATTCCGCTTTGTGGAATCTAAAATCTGGTTCCAGTGTAGCATATTTTTCCCAAAACGGTAACAGGAAATGCAATTTAGAGAAAAATTAGAGAAAATAAGACTGTGTTTAGAGATTCCTTTGATTTTTGAAAAAAGAAACAGAGGTATAATGGAAACAGATAAAAGCGGAAGGGCTAAAGGGACGGGAATATGAAATTACATAAAAATAATCGTTTTCTTTTTTATATCATTCCCGGCATGGCAGGAATCATGATATTTATCATTATTCCGCTTCTGGATGTGATGCGGCGTTCCTTTATGGACGGAAGCGCTTCCCGTTTCGTGGGATTGGAGAATTATAAGGCTGTTTTTGTCAATATGCCGTTTCAGCTTGCCGTGAAGAATACTTTATTTTTTGACGCGGTAAGTATTCCACTGATCTTTGTTCTGTCGCTGCTTCTTGCTTATACGGTCAGCCGTATGAAAAACAGTCTGATACGATTTGCGTTTATCGTTCCTATGGCTGTTCCGTCCAATGCAATGATGGTGGTATGGCGGATGCTGTTTGAAGACGCAGGCGTTATCAACGGACTGTTGACGGCATATGGGAGAGAGCCGGTTCATTTTATGACAGGCGAAGCTGCTATGTATCTGCTGATCGGTACCTATCTTTGGAAAAATATGGGATATAATATGCTGATCTGGCTTTCCGCATTGGGTTCTATCCCGGAAAACATCTATGAAGCAGCAAAAATAGACGGCGCTGGGTGTCTTAAAATATTTACCCGTATGGTTCTGCCCAATCTGCGGAAGGCGGCGTATATCATTACAGTCCTGTCGCTGGTGAATTCATTTAAGGTTTACCGGGAAGTCTATCTGCTTGTGGGAGCCTATCCGGATGAAAACATTTATATGCTGCAGCATTTGTTTAATAACTGGTTTTCCAAGTTAGACATTAATAAACTGTCAGCGGCTTCCTGCGTAACTGCGGTATTCCTCTTTGCAATGCTTGGAATCCTGCTATGGATTTCCAAGATTGAGCCCAGAGAAAAAAAGAGAGTGTATTCTTTCGAACCGGATGATGCAGGGCAGGAAGAGGCAGGGGAAGCATAAATTCGCAGACAGAGAAAGGAGCGTGCCAAACAATATGTTAAGACGGATCGCAAAATGCGTGGCTGTCGTCTGGGCGGTTATCTGTGTGTCTCCGATTTTTATTATACTGATCGGAAGTCTGATGGGAAATGCTGAATTATACGGGCTGATCGGATCGATCTTGGGAGAACGGGAAGGATATGCCTCATGGAGGATCATGCCGCAGTATCCCACGTTCAGAAATATTGTGGAGCTTTTGCTGGATACGCCGGAATATTATGTCCTCTTTGGTAATTCCATCAAGCTTACGGTGACGATCGCCATTGGCCAGCTTTTATTTGCCGTACCGGCGGCATGGGGGCTGGCAAGATACCGGGGCAGGCTGGGGAAGATCTTATATGCGATATACATATTCTGCATGCTGCTTCCTTTTCAGGTGACCATGCTGTCCCAGTATATTGTGCTGAACGGAATGAACATGATCAATACCCTGTGGAGCCTGATCCTGCCGATGGTATTTTCAACATTTCCGGTATTTATTATGTATCAGTCTTTTGAACAGATGCCTAATGAAGTGATAGAGGCGGCAAAGATCGACGGGGCGTCGGGATTCAGGATCTTTATCAGTATCGGCGTTCCCATGTCCAGAGAGGGCATTTTGGCAGCCATGCTTCTTGGATTTTTGGAATATTGGAATATGGTAGAGCAGCCTGTGGTATTTATCCGGGATGCCTGGATATCGCCTCTTTCCATATATCTTCCGGAATTTGCAAGAGGCAGTCTGGGAAGGTCATTTGCATTTTCCTTATTTAGTATGATTCCGGCCATTGTCGCATTTGCGGCGGGAAGGAATGCTTTAGAGAATGGATTTTCTGTAGATGGAGGTTCGGTCAATGATTAAGAGAGGGTATAAAGCATTAAACGGTATCATCCGGGGAATAAAAAGAAAGATAAGGAGCAGGGATAAAACAGGAAACAGGAAGGTGCTTGCCGTATTTATCATATGCGTGATCACGTGTTCTTTTCTGTCAAGAGCAGCCAGCGCCATACTGACGCCTTATATTGAGACGGTAACGCCTTCCACACAGCCCATAGAGCATATCGTTGTTATGGATGGCTGGGTCAAGGCGGATCGTGAGCAGCAGATCTATGTACAGGGCGGGTTCCTGATCGATGAGATCTATGTTTCCGAAAAGGATCATATCGAACCGGGAACGGCACTGTTAAAGTACAACGTAAATACGCTGGAGGAGGAATATGCGGAAAAAGGGCAGCAGCTGCATCTGTGTGAACTGCAAAGGGCAGATAACTGGCGGAACCGTTCGAATCGGGATCAGGCAAAAACTGATATGGAAGCATATGAAGTCTTGATCACGGAACAGGAGGATTATATCAATGGTCTGGAAAATGAGATCGAACAGGAACGTCAGGAGAGGGAAGAAGCCATTGCCTATGAAGTGGAAAAGATCAATATCCTGAATCTTTCCTTTCAGAATCAGTTGACGCGGCAGATGGAACAGGCAGAGATAAATTATTATAATGATCTGATTACGTCTAACAATATGCGCCTGCAACAGCTGCAGACAGAAAGTATGCTGCTTCAGAATTTTGAGGCTTCCGGCAATAAGGAAGAACTGTTAAAAATAGCAGAGAGTGACCTTGAACGCCTGCAGACGGAATTGGACGATATAAAGATGGATCTTGCAACAGCGGAGAGCGGTATTATGGGGGAAACCGATGTATACCGTATGAATACGGAAATAGAAGGTCTGAAAAAACGGATGGAAGAGATCGAACTTCTGGTTGCTGCGGACGGTATTGTATATTCTGATATGGAAGGGGAGATCATAACAGTCAATATAGCGGCAGGCGGATATTCCGCAGATACGGCAGCTTTTTCCGTGACGGACAGTGTCAGCGGATTTTACATTGATGCGGATGCTGCGGAGGAGGAAGTGAAATATATCTCGGAAGGATCCAGAGTGGAAGTGATGTTAAGTGACAATTCGGAAATGTGCTCCGTAAGTTCTATTAATTATGATGTCAAGGAGAATATCTATCGTATTAGGATAGAGCCTGAAGGAGACGTTTATCTGCCCGGTATGAAGGTGCTGCTCAAATTTACCGCTAAATCATCAGAGCAGGGATATTCCATACCGATTGAAGCGGTCAGAAGCGACAGAAACGGAGCGTTTATACTGATTGTCGTATATAAGAAAGGGATTCTGGGTGAAGAAATGGTGGCCGGACGGGTTCCCGTAAAGATCCAGGATTCCAATTCCTCCCATGCGGTGGTCACAGGGGGACTGACGGGAAAAGAGCAGATCATCACCGGCAGCACTAAGCCGGTGGAAGCGGGTGATACCGTCAGATACAGAGAATAGTGTGAGTTAAGTTGCAGCAGAGCCGCGACATGGAGGATTAGATTGAAAAATAAGATTGA
>DLOQ01000094.1:29867-34094 GCA_002479655.1 Lachnospiraceae bacterium UBA7480 | reverse complement strand
ATGGAGTAGAACAGGATTATGTAGTGGCTTTAGAGTGGTGTGAAAAGGCGGCAGCTTTAGGTGATGAAACTGCCATAAGAAATGTAGAATATCTCAGACAACGTATTCAATAATAGCAGATATATAAAATAAGGTGTTAAAAATTATTTTGGCATACAGTGAAAGGCGGTGCATATGGTATCATTTGCACCGCCTTAACTTATATCATTAATTCTTTTGAATCAACTTGGTATATTTCCTTTTTTGAATTACCTTAAAAATAGGCGTAGACAATATTCCGGCGGANNTTATTCCGATGATCCAGACATATTTCCAGCTAATTAGGAATCCGATAAGATTAATGGCGGCAATGATAATCAGCCAATATAGAAGCTGAAATTTCGCATTTAACTTGTTCAGCTCGCCTGTGATATCGATGCCGTCTGATGTATGCGGAGCGTTTTCTATAAATTCCGCTGCGCCGGCAGTACCGCAGCAGGCGCGGAAATCCGCGCTGCATTCGGTGGCGGCATTTCCATAAGCCTTATTGCTTAAAAGCTCTTGGATGGATGTACGGATGCCTTCGGAAGAGTCATCCTTCAGCATGATGCCCGCGCCGATCTCGGTAACTCTTCTTGCCACGGCATGCTGCTCGCTTGTCTGCGGATAAAGAACCATCGGCGCAGCCATATACAGACTTTCGGAAACGCTGTTCATCCCGCAGTGCGTGATAAAGGCATCTGCCTTGGAAAGCACGTCAAGCTGGTCAACATAGGGATACACCCGGATATGCTCCGGCAATGCTCCGAGTTCTTCGATATTTGTTGCATTGCCGCAGGATATGATGACATCAACATTCATATCATTTAGGGCGTTGATACAATTTTTGTAGAAATCAGGACGATCATTAATGACCGTGCCCAGAGAGATATAGATGAGCGGACGCTCCTTCTCTTTTGCGGGCTGGATATTTGAAAATACCGAAGGACCTACAAAGGCATAATGGTCAGAGAAGCACTCCGCATACGGCTGAAATCGCCGCGAGGTATATACGATGGAATCCGTGTTATTGTCGCTCTGGATCAATGAAAAGATGCCTTTGACATGGTAACCGTAGGGTTCCAGCTTTTTAAGTTCTTTGGAGACTCTCGGAAGTCCGAAAATCAGGCCTGCCATTTCTTTCGGAGTATTTTTCATGTATTCGGAAGACAGTTGATTAAATGCAAAGGTGCTTGTAGACATCACCATTGGCACATTGTGCTTCCAAGCGTTGAGCTTTCCCCAGAAACAGACAGAGTCAGTATATACGATATCGGGCTGAAAGGATTGAAACTCTTTCTCCAGAAAATCATTCATACATAGTGTGATGCGAAGATCCTGTACCGTCATTTCTGTTGTAGAGACGTTTTTTAAGCCTGCTTCTTCCTGCTCCGTCAGTTTCGGCAGAAAAGAATCACAGGAAATAAATTCCGCTCCGGTAGGGATGATTTTCTTCTCAAATTCATCAAATGAATAAAACCGAACGACATTTCCGCGTCTGACAAGTTCAGCGGCAACCGGAAGCATGGGATTGGTATGACCATGTGCGGGAATACAAAAAAATGCGATTTTCTTCAATCTTTTTTACCTTCCTTTTCTTGAAATGCCACGCTGAACAACTCAGAAAATGCTCCTTTTGGCGGAATGGCAATGCCGCGCTCCTCATCTCCAAGAATAAGCAGCGTATCTCCCGGCTTGATTTCAAATATATCGCGTGCCTGCTTCGGGATAACGATCTGCCCTTTTTCGCCGACCGTAGCCGTCCATGCATATTTCCCTTTTGGACCCTTCATTTTAACTCACCTCAAAAAGTATGATTTGTATAACAAATCATACCGCAATAATAATAAAATGTCAAGGGGAATCATTGGATAGGTTCTCTGTCCGGTAAATTCTTTAGAATTTGGATTTTTATTTCATTGTAATATGACTAATAGATCGTATTCTCATAATCCTGCAACTCATGAAAAATATTATCTACATATACTATATTATCCACGATGCGATATAGCATAAAATATCTGTGATTTAAGAAGTTCATGCGACGATATTCTAATTGACGCAGACTTGGATTATCACACAGTTTCAAACTTCCTGCCACATGCTTTAGACTTTCGATTGTAGCATCATAATCATTCAGTACATTTTCCGCAGCCTGTTGGCTCTTTTTCTCTATAATAAGATATTTTAAAAAACGCTCTAAGTCCTCTTCTGCATCTCTTGTAACTACTATTTTATAATCCATACTTTTTCCTCATATCACGAGAAACCTCTGCCGCATCTTTATACATTCCCTGTGCTGCATGCTCACGCGATTTTTCCAGTTTATCTAATATTTCATGTTCTGTTAATGTATCATATGGATTTGCTTTTGGTTTTTTTATTTCAAATGGAAAACCATTTACTGCAAGTGCCTGTGTTAAAAACATGCGGATCGCAGTTGTGGTATCTGTTCCCAAATCCTTAAATAAAGCATCTGACTTTGTTTTTAAATCATCATCTACTCTTACTTGAATCGTGCTTGACATTTACGCCGCCTCCTGCATCTGTTCTTTTTCTACTATAAGAGTAGCAAACAATAAATGCTAAGTCAATACATTTGTAATGATTTAGCATCTTTTTTGGGACTTAACAAACCTGCTGCTTTAGTGTAATATAATATCTGGGGCAAGGTTGTTTAAAACATTAGGCGGTTGGTGTCGCAGTGCAATGAACAATACTTGGCTCATCCGGCATAATACAGAGATAAGGAGAAGTGATGAACAGTTTATATGTATCGGATCTGGATGGAACTTTACTGAGAAGCGATGAAACATTATCAAAATTTATGGTAGATACGATCAATGAGTTGACCTCCGATGGAATGTTGTTTTCCTATGCGACGGCAAGATCCTTGGTGACCGCTAAGAAGGTTACGAAGGGGCTTAATACACATTTTCCGCTGATTGTTTATAATGGGGCGTTTATTATGGATAATGTTACGGAGGAAATACTTTTGGCACATTATTTCGGGGAGGATATCGCGGAAGTATTTGAGGAGTTGTTTGAAAATGAAATATACCCCATTGTATATGCTTATATTGACGGGGTGGAGAAATTTTCATTTATACCGGAGAAATGCACGGCGGGAATGAAGCAATTCCTCCAATCCAGGAATGGCGATAAGCGGATCAATATCGTGCATCAGCCTGTGGAATTAACAAAAGGAGATACTTTTTATATTACCTGTATCGATACGCCGGAAAAATTAGGATCATTTTATATGAAGTACAGGGAGCAATATCATGCCGTATATCAGCGTGATATCTATTCGGGAGAGCAATGGCTGGAGATCATGCCGAAGGCGGCGTCTAAATCAAACGCGATCAGGGAACTGAAAAAAATCTTAAAGTGTGAGAAACTGATTACCTTTGGCGATGGAAAAAATGATATCGATATGTTTGAAATGTCGGATGAATCCTATGCCGTGGAAAATGCGGATGAGGAATTGAAAGCCATTGCAACCGGAATCATTGGATCTAATAATCATGACGGCGTTGCAAAATGGCTTAGAGAGAATGCCAGATGGTAAAATCGAGTAGGGGAATGACCTTCTCCCCTACTCGCTGCGCGGCCCGCATGCTGCGTCAGCAGCAAACTTCCATATGCGGGTCTGTGCAAATAAACCGGCATGCCCCTTATGGGACACGCCGGTAAGAGTGCATCAAGAAATTTCCTGAAATGGATTCGTTCTGACTGCTTTTTATTAATCAGCGGGAACCAGAACGCCGCCTTCATAGTTGTTTGTGCGGTCGGGAGTATCAGTAGTGTTTGAGACGTCGTAAATTTTTTCCGTATAGGAATTGGTCGTTTTGTCATAATTAGTCACTTCGGAATATTCAAACAATTTATTATTGTCGTCATAATATTCAACGCGTATCAATGTTCCATCTTCCTCATAAATAGAAGTGGTATGGTGATAATTGTTTTCATTAGCCGCTGGAACATTATTGGTAGTGGGAGCAGGTGCTGCAGTGCTTTCTGAATCTCCGGCAGCAGGGGTAGAAACCACATTGTTATCGGAATCTCCGGCAGCAGGGGTAGAAACCGCATTGTTACCGGAATCTCCGGCAGCAGGGGTAGAAACCGCATTGTTACCAGGATTGCTTGCAGCAGGAGTAGAAACCGCATTGTTACCGGAATCTCCTACAGCAGGGGTAGAAACTGAAT
>DLOQ01000094.1:0-29784 GCA_002479655.1 Lachnospiraceae bacterium UBA7480 | reverse complement strand
GCGTTACCGGGATTGCTTGCAGCAGGAGTAGAAACCGCATTGTTACCGGGATTGCTCGCAACAGGGGTAGAAACCGCATTGTTACCGGGATTGCTCGCAGCAGGAGTAGAAACCGCAGCGTTACTGGGATTGCTTGCAGCAGGAGTAGAAACCGCATTGTTACCGGAATTGCCTCGCAGCAGGAGTAGAAACCGCAGCGGAACTGCCGCTATAGGAGCTGCTTTCGCTAGTACTGTTATAAGTATTCTGCGGAGTGTATGCGGCAGGACGGCTATTGCTGCCGCCGGAAGCTGCAGCAGTTGAGGCCGCGGTCATCTGAGCTTCCGCAATATCAGCATATCCCTGTGCCGTACCTTCGGTACGGTTCTCTGCGATTCCGTAATTTATATAATGTCCAATAAGCGATTCCGTATTATCGCCAAAAGCAGCTTTCACATCGCTGTATGCCTCTGCATATGCAAGAGGATCAAAAAGGACGCCGCTTGTTCTGCCTTCATAAATGCCCATAGTCAGGTAATGTTCTATATAAGCATTCGTATTGTCGCCAAAAGCGGCATCCAGATCGCTGTATGCTGCCCGATAAGCTTCGACATTAAGGATCAGTCCGGCATTTCCGCTTTCAATGAGTGCAGTCAGATAGTCGCCAGAGACAGGCTCGGCAGCTGATACGCTGATTGTTGAACCTGCTAATACTGTAGCTGCAGCAAATAGTGCAATTACTTTTTTCAATTTCATAATAGTCTCCTTTCGATGATGATCGGACAGCTATAGATTATGTAAAAGCTGACCACTGACTGTATTGCTGAAAATAGCTCATAATATTATTCAATATTATATGGTACGGATTTACGGTTGTCAACTTGGCGCAGGCAAGTTTTACTGCATATTTCATGCCCTGATGCGTTATATACATTATATGTAGAGGCATTTACGGATAACTTACTGGTAAATAATTCCATGGCATTTTATGTTTGGAAAATGGCAGGTCACGCATTGTGCGCTTGAAAAAAAGATGTGTTGTGATAATGTAATGTCTAGAAAGGTGAGCTGCAAAGGCGGCATGAGAGGGTTATTATGAAGATATCCATCAATATAGATCCTGAGTTTACCGATACGGAGATCATCATCAATTGCGGCGGCATTACCGCAGAGACGGAAAGCATCATTGCGGCGATCCGTATGGCGGACAATCAGATCACAGTGATAAAAAATGGTGAGGTCCACATACTCGATATTTCAGAAATTGCATATATTGAGTCGGTTGACAGAAAGACTTTTGTTTATACCGAAAATGACTGCTATGAATCGAAAATGAAGCTGTATGAGATGGACGCTCAGCTTTGCGGAAGCAATTTTTTGCGCATCAGCAAATCCTGTATTGTGCACCTGAAATATATACGTTCTCTCAAAGCCGAGTTTGACCGCAAAATACGCATTACTCTTGAAAACGGCGAACAGCTCATAGCGTCCAGACAATACGCGGATGAGTTGAAAAAAAGAATGGGGGTGCATTAGATGGATAAGAAATTTTCCATACTGGAATTTTGTTCACAGGTATTTACAATATATGGGATCACGATCGTGCTTCTGAATATTTTCTGTATTTTATTTGGTACGTCGGCACAGGAATTTTCCACGATTTTTTCCATGGGCAGCCACGGTTTGGGCGTTGCGACAAGTTTTCAATTTCTGCTGGCGGTATTGGCGATCACCATTTTAAGATTTATTTTTATGACGGATATTTTGATCGTTAAAATGTCAACTGCCGCAAGGATCGCCGCCATGTTTGCCGGAACATTTGCTGTCATACTTGTGTTTATTATAGTTTTTGACTGGTTTCCTGCGGATCTGCCGATGGCGTGGATCATGTTTCTTATATGTTTTGTTGTCTGCTGCACCGTCAGTATGATGATTTCTCTGATAGCGGAAAAACAGGAAAACCGTAAGCTGGAAGAAGCGTTAAAACGATACAAGGAGGAATGAGAAAAAACGAAAGTCCAAAGCAATGAAGTTTTATGAAAAGCAGGCGATCTGCAAATTATGAAAGGAGAATCCTAGTAATATGGAAATAACGATCAAGGCGGATAATATTGAAAAATCATTTGGCAGCAAAAAGGTTCTTGACGGCATCAGCTTTCAGGTCCGCAAGGGACAAATCTTCGGTCTTCTCGGCCCGTCGGGCGCAGGGAAAACAACGCTGATCAAGATCCTTACGGGACAGCTTGCGTGTGACGGCGGGAGCGGCGTGATCAACGGCGTGGACACTCATAAGCTGACAGGGGAGGATCATAAAGGATTCGGAATCATGATGGATAATTTCGGTGTTTATGACCGTTTGAGCTGTTATGAAAATCTGAAAGTATTTGCGCAGATATATGACGTTCAAGAGGACGGCATTTTAAACGCGCTAAAAAAAGTAGGGCTTGAGAAGGCAAAAAAAACGCCTGCCGAAAAGCTTTCAAAGGGTATGCGCAGCAGGCTTCGGCTTGCCAGGGTATTTATGACGGACCCGGATATCCTGTTCCTTGACGAACCCACAAGCGGACTTGATCCGGCGACTGCCAACGAGATACATAATATGATGCTTGCGGAAAAGGAAAAGGGAAAAACGATTTTCCTTACGACGCATACCATGTCGGAGGCAGAAAAGCTTTGTGATTATCTTGTGATGCTCAATGAGGGGAAAATCGCGGAGCAGGGGCAGCCTCAGGAGATCTGTAGAAGATATGACCATCAGCGTATGCTGAAGATACATCTTTGGGATGGTTCGGATATGCAGCTTCCGCATGATGAAAATGCGGCGGAGGAAGTTGCAGCATTGATTAAAAATGGTCGGATGGAAACGATACACACGACTGAGCCGAATCTTGAAACGGTATTTATGGAGCTTACCGGAAAGGAGCTTGACGTATGAAAAATATGAAAGCAATATTTATGAAACAAATCATTGATACCCTTAAGAACAAAACGGTGTTCATCCAATTTCTGATGTTTCCGATCATGGCAATCATTATGGAAAAAGCGGTCAGACTGGAAGATATGCCAGAACATTTTTTTGCAAAATTATTCGCTGTGATGTTTATCGGTATGGCGCCGCTTACATGTATGTCCACAATCATTTCTGAGGAAAAAGAGAAAAATACATTGCGCGCGCTTATGATGAGCAATGTAAAGCCGTGGCAGTATCTTATCAGCATCGGTACCTATATTTTCCTCATGTGTATGGTTGGTACGGCTGTGTTTGCCGTACTTGGAGAATATGACGGCAAGGAAGTTGTGATCTTTCTTTTGACAATGATATCGGGCATCATTTTGTCGGAGTTGATTGGCGCAGTGATCGGTGTTTACGCCAGAAACCAGATGGCATCAACTTCTGTAACCATGCCGGTCATGATGATATTTTCCTTTGTCCCGATGTTGTCCATGTTCAATGAAACGATAAAAAAATATGCAGGGATCATATATTCGCAGCAGATCAGCGACCTGATCAACGGGATAGGCTCTTCAGAAGTGCCTTTTGAAGTAACTTCGGAAAATATGATTGTGATCGCTGCCAATTTTGTGATTGGAGTTATATTATTTGCCGTTATTTATAAGAAAAAAGGGCTTGAATGATAAAATCCCCCTAAGCAGCTTAGGCTGCCTGGGGGATTTTGAAAGTAAAAGCAGATCTCTTAATTGATCTTCGGAAGCATTGCCCTGTATTTTGCAAGTTCCTCATCCGTAGGGATATAGTCGTCCATCTGACCATCATGGAATTTCTCATATGCCACCATGTCAAAATAACCCGTTCCGGTAAGACCGAACAAAATGGTCTTTTCTTCGCCGGTTTCTTTGCATTTTACGGCTTCGTCGATTGCCACGCGGATAGCATGGGAGCTTTCGGGCGCAGGCAGGATTCCTTCTACCCTTGCAAAATATTCCGCAGCTTCAAATACATCCGTCTGTTTTACGGAAACAGCCTCCATCAGTCCGTCGTCATAGAGCTGTGACAAAATGGAGCTCATGCCGTGATAACGCAGACCGCCTGCATGGTTGGCGGAAGGGATGAAATCACTGCCAAGGGTGTACATCTTAGCAAGCGGGCAAACCATACCCGTATCGCAGAAATCATAAGCATATACGCCGCGGGTAAGGCTGGGACAGGAAGCCGGTTCTACGGCAATAAACTTATAATCCGCTTCCCCGCGAAGCTTTTCACCCATAAAAGGAGCGATCAGACCGCCCAGATTGGAACCGCCGCCGGCGCAGCCGATGATCACATCCGGCTTGATGCCATATTTATCAAGGGCGATCTTGCTTTCCAGACCGATGACGGACTGATGAAGCAGCACCTGACTGAGCACACTTCCCAAAACATAGCGGTATCCTTCATTGGTTACGGCTTTCTCTACAGCTTCGGAGATAGCGCAGCCAAGGCTTCCGGTAGTGCCGGGATGCTCGGCAAGGATCTTTTTGCCGACTTCCGTCTCCATGGAAGGAGAAGGTGTTACGGAAGCGCCATAGGTACGCATGACTTCACGGCGGAAAGGTTTCTGCTCATAGGAACATTTAACCATATAAACCTTGCAGTCAAGCCCTAAATAAGAACATGCCATGGAAAGAGCGGTGCCCCACTGACCGGCGCCTGTTTCTGTCGTTACGCCTTTCAGCCCTTGCTTCTTAGCATAATATGCCTGTGCAATGGCGGAATTGAGCTTATGGCTGCCGCTTGTATTGTTGCCTTCAAATTTATAGTAGATCTTTGCGGGTGTTTTCAGCTTTTCTTCAAGACAATATGCCCGTACCAAAGGGGATGGGCGGTACATTTTATAAAAGCTTCTGATATCTTCCGGTATATCGAAATAAGCGGTGTCGTTATCCAATTCCTGCTTTACAAGCTCTTCACAGAATACGCCTGAAAGTTCTTCGGCAGTCATGGGCTGGTGTGTGCCGGGATTCAGGAGCGGCGCAGGTTTGTTTTTCATGTCCGCGCGCAGGTTATACCATGCCGTAGGCATCTCCTGTTNNTGTTTCCTGTAAGCAAAACCTTGTATTTCATAGCATTTTACTCCTTTTCGGCGTGTCATATATAGCTGCAGTGCACGCTCAAAAACCTGCGCGTACATTATACCACTGCTTCGGCATCTCGCTCTCTTCCAGGTAGATTTTGTAAGGGATTTTCTTTTCTGACATTTTTTTACCTCCATACTCATACTGTGACTGTTTTTTCGGGACAGTTACAAAAACCTCCTGTCCCAGATAGTATATCTGCTGGGACAGGAGGTGATTATTACTCCTGCGGTGCCACCCGGCTTGGCGTATCGTTATGGTACGCCCACTCATTGATTCCTTCCGTTTGTTTCCTGAAGTCCATTCAGTTTCATGTATTTGCTGCAATCCCACCATCTGCGGCTCTCTGTAAAAAAGGGATGAAACCTACTTGCTCTTCTTAAACGGTTTAGCATATCATACACTTTTCTTATCGGGAAGTCAATATGAAAAAACATTTTTTGCCTGCCTATTTTTGACTGTCGCGGCATAGAGAAGGAATTGTATTTATATAATTTATCTGGTATAATTTGATGTATTAAGATAAAATTTTTCTGAAATATAAACAAAGTAAAAGCAGGATATGGAAGTATATAACGAGGAAGATAAGTTATGAAATGGAGCAGATTAAGGATCAAAACGATCACGGATGCGGAAGATGTCATTATATCCGCGCTGTATGATATCGGGCTGGAGGGGGCGCAGATAGAGGATAGCGTGCCGCTGACGGCAAGGGAGAAGGAGCAGATGTTTGTCGATATCATGCCGGATACTCCGGAGGATGACGGCATTGCGTATCTCAGCTTTTATATAGAGCAGGAGGAGAACGAAAGCGAAAAAGAACATCAGGACAGGCTGGCTTCAATCGTGGAACAGGTAAAGCAGGAGCTTGACGATATCAGGACTTATATGGAGATCGGGGATGGCAGTATCGCCGTATCGGAGACGGAGGATAAGGACTGGATCAACAACTGGAAGGAATTTTTCCATCAATTTTACATTGATGATATCCTTGTGACCCCTTCCTGGGAAAAGATGGAGGAAGCGGACAGCGGCAGGATGGTGCTGCATATCGATCCGGGGACGGCGTTTGGCACAGGCATGCACGAGACGACGCAGCTTTGTATCAGGCAGCTTCGCAGATTTGTCACATCCAAGACACGTATCCTCGATGTGGGGACGGGGAGCGGAATCCTGTCGATCCTTTCCCTGATGTTTGGCGCAAAAGAGGCAGTTGGGACAGACTTGGATCCCTGCGCCATCAATGCGGTAGATGATAATAAAAAGAATAACGGGATCAAAGAGGAGCAGTTTCATCTTCTGATCGGCGATATTATAACGAATCAGAAGATACAGGACGCAGTCGGGTATGACAGTTATGATATCGTTGTGGCAAATATCTTAGCGGATGTGCTTGTACCATTGACGCCGGTCATTAAGCGTCATTTAAAATCAGGCGGCGTCTATATTACCTCCGGCATCATCAATGATAAGGAGGATATTGTGCGGGAAGCTGTTACGGGAGCAGGATTGGAGATCCTGGATGTAACATATCAGGGGGAATGGGTCTGCATCACTGCAAGGAAACCTTAACAATCATGGTGAAGAGGAAAGGATGGAAGGATCTATATGCAGCATTTTTTTGCAGAGCCTTCCCGGATCGTTGGGAATGAGATCAGGATCACGGGTGAAGACGTTGATCATATCAGAAAGGTTCTCCGCATGAAGGAGGGGGAGGAGCTTTCCGTCGGCAATGGCATGGATGATACAGAATACCGCTGCCAGATCGATCATTTTACGGATGATGAGGTGGTCTGTAAGATACGTTTTATCAAGGAAGACGGCGTCGAGCTGCCGGCAAAGATTTATCTCTTTCAGGGACTTCCGAAGTCTGATAAGATGGAGTTGATTATACAGAAGGCGGTTGAGCTTGGTGCGTATGAGATCATTCCGGTGGCGACAAAGAGAGCGGTTGTAAAGCTGGATGATAAAAAGGCAAAGAGTAAGGTCGCGCGCTGGCAGGCAGTCAGCGAGGCTGCGGCAAAGCAGAGCAAGCGTGCCGTCGTTCCCCGCGTTCATGATCTGATGACCATGCAGGAGGCGGCTGCCTATGCGAAAGGGATGGATGCGAAAGCGATACCTTATGAACTTTCCGAAGGGATGGAGGCAACGCGTGAGTGGCTTGCATTTGCTGCGGATGCAGTCTCCTCGGCGGAGGGCGATGCGGTCAGTATAGCGATCTTTATCGGGCCGGAAGGCGGTTTTGAAGAGAGCGAGATCGAGCTTGCAAAAGAGGCGGGCATTACGCCGATATCCCTTGGCAGGAGAATCCTGCGCACGGAGACGGCGGGTCTGACGATCTTATCGATTCTGATGTACCAACTGGAAATAAAAGACATATAATAACAGTATATTAGGAAGAATAGGAGAGTATGCCATCTAAGGCACAAAAAAATATGGAAATCTATTTAGACAATTCCGCGACCACAAAATGTCTGGATGAAGTGGTGAGCCTGATGGATAAGATATATTTATCAGAGTATGGCAACCCGTCCAGTATGCATACCAAAGGTGTGGAAGCGGAAAAGTACCTTCGTAATGCGAAAGAAACGATTGCGAGAAATCTCAAGGTTTTACCAAAGGAGATCTATTTTACTTCAGGAGGAACGGAAAGCGACAATCTTGCTTTGATCGGCACGGCGATGGCGAACCGTCGTTTCGGCAATCACCTGATCACGACGAAGATCGAGCATCCGGCGGTTCTTCAGACGATGAGATATCTGGAGGAACAGGGCTTTCGGGTCACATATCTTCCGGTAGACCGGTATGGAGTGATCTCTTTAGAGGATTTAAAAAAGGCAGTCTGCAGGGAGACGATCTTAGTTTCCATCATGCATACGAATAATGAGATCGGCTCATTGCAGCCGGTGGCGGAAGCGGCGGCGCTTGTAAAATCCATGAAGCCCTCGGTTGTATTTCATGTAGATGCAGTACAGGGATATGGAAAATTCAGGATCTATCCTAAGAAAATGGGTATTGACCTGATGTCTGTCAGCGGACATAAGATTCATGGACCCAAGGGAGTCGGCTTCTTATATGTCAGTGAAAGAGTTAAGATCACGCCGATCCTCTGGGGTGGCGGACAGCAGGGCGGCATGCGTTCCGGAACGGAAAATGTACCGGGGATCGCAGGCATGGCGGAAGCGGTCCGGCTAATCTATCAAGATCTGGATGAGGATGTGGAACGGTTATACCGCTTGAAAGAAAGGTTTGTCAAAGGGCTCGAAGCATTTGACAGGGTCAGGATAAACGGGCATACCGGTTATGACAGCGCGCCGCATATTGTCAATGTATCGTTTCCGGGTATCCGCGCACAGGTATTGTTAAATGAACTGGCGGAAAGAGGGATCTACATCTCTGCGGGCAGCGCCTGCGCGGCACGTAAGCATACGGATTCCCAGACGCTGACGGCGATCGGTATGAAGCAGGAGTATATGGATGCGGCAGTCAGATTCAGCTTTTCTGTTTATACGACGGAAGAAGAGATCGATAGGACTTTGGAGGCGCTGGCGGAGGTGATCCCGGTGCTTCGGAGATATACCAGAAAATAAAGTGAATGCGAAGCGTATCGCTTCGCATAAGAAAGAGCAGGTTGTTGTATGCTTCCTTTTCGAACGAATATCATCATATTTATTATTGAATTTTTATGTACGGTTCTGTTACAGATCGTATACGGGGCATCCGTATATGGCTGGGAGGCGGCTGTAATGGTGGCGTGCGGATTGCTGCCGGTTCTTTTTGTGTCATTGCTTTCTTTAAAATGCAGCAATGAAAACGTAGTCATCCGCTGCCTCTACATATCAGGCATCGCTACATTTTATTATATGAGTTATGCCCTGCATACACAGGGGACACTGTCGTTCTTCTTTTTGGCGCTGGGCGTTACTATGGCATTGTTTATCAGGCCACAGGTGATCGTGGAATACTTTGGGATCACCACGGCGATCCTTCTCTTAATGGTATTTTCCAAATCAAACATTATTGAAGAATTTTCCAACCGGCAGTTGTATGTTACTTTTTTGACGATGTACGCATTTGCCGGAGTAACCATCTTCTTCGTTGTCAACAGCGTAAAACGGTATCAGCAGGAGATGGAGGAAAAAAATGAGATCGCGCAGGAAGCGCTTGAGGCGAAATCCAATTTCCTGGCGAATATGTCTCATGAGATCCGTACGCCGATGAATGCGATTTATGGCATGGCAGAGCTTTTGGAAGAGAGGGGTTTTGACAGCAAGGAGAAAGAGTATATTGCGACGATCAAGCGTTCTTCGGAAAATCTTCTTTCCATTATCAATGAGATCCTGGATTTTTCCAAGGTAGAATCGGGTTTGATGAGGATCGTGTCAGAACCGTATCAGCTTAACGGTATGCTTCATGATGTTATCACGATCATAGAGTTTCGGCTGCGGGAAAAGCTGATTCAGTTTGAGTGCAATATAGACAATGATGTTCCCAGAGAGCTGATCGGTGATGAAATACGAATCAAGCAGATCCTGATCAATTTATTAAATAATGCCGTGAAATTTACAAATCAGGGAACGATCACGCTGAATATCCATTGGAGGAGCGGCAATGTATCTGTTGTTCAGCGGGAAGAATTGGGGGTTTTATGTATCAGTGTAAAGGATACGGGCATCGGTATCTCGGAAGATGACCTTAGTAAGCTGTTTACCGCATTCGGACAGGTTAATACAAAAAAGAACCGGAATGTAGAGGGTACGGGTCTGGGACTTGCCATTTGTAAGGAATTGACAGACGCCATGGGCGGCGTGATCAAGGTGGATTCCGTTTTAAAACAGGGAAGTACTTTTTATGTGGAACTGCCGCAGAAGGTTTCGGATCCGGCGCCCTGCAATTTTATGCAGGATAAAGATACGATCTATACGCTGACCAAAGATTTTCAGATCGATTTTACCGCGCCAACAGCAAAGGTGCTGATTGTGGATGATAATAAGGTCAACCGGCAGGTCGCATGGGAGATGATGAAGCTGTTTGGTTTTGATGCCGCACTGGCTGAAAGCGGTGAAGAAGCCATTGACCGTGTGAAAAAACATCTGCTCACTTATGATCTGATCTTTATGGATCATATGATGCCGTTTATGGACGGTGTGGAAGCGACGCAGATCATCAGGCAGCTGCCGGGAGAATACGCGCGGAAGGTACCGATCGTCGCTCTGACAGCCAATGCGATCAAGGGGGTTGAGCAGCAGTTTATGGATGGGGGCATGAATGATTATATCGCAAAACCTATTAAGATCGGGGAATTACAGAAGGTTCTGCGCAAATGGCTGCCAAAACATAAACAATTTCCCGCAGGTACTTCTTTGAGCGAAATAGAAGAACTCAGCAATAAGCAGACGATGAAGGATTGGAATATGGTCTCTCCTGACATGATTTTGGAGCAGTTGGATGGTATTGATACGGAGACAGGAATCAATAATTGCGCCGGCAGCAGGAGCGCATATTTTGAGGTGCTGCAGACATTTGCCACCTCCAATCTTGCCAATGTATTGAACACGTATTTTGAAAAAGAGGATCTGGAGAATTATTCCGTGACGGCACATTCCATCAAGGGCGCCTGTAAAAATATCGGCGCGCATGATATTGCGGATAAGGCATATTCTCTGGAACGAGCCGGTAAGCGTGGAGATATTACCTTTATCTGGGATCATCATGAGGAAATGATGGAGGAATATACTGCAATGATCAAAATGCTGAAAAAGATTTTTTTTGGCAATATTTAACTATTGTGATATAATGTATGCGATAGCAATGAGCAGTGCGTGAGCGAGTGAAATCATATGCCGCAGGAAGCTTGCTTACATACGGCATATGATTTTAGGAGTGAGCATAGGGCGAAGCCCGCGAATGAGGAAACCCGAAGGGTTTTCGAATAGCACACTGCGTTAATGATGCAGTAAATAGGGCGAAGCCCATACTATCGAGGGGGTCAATATGTTTAGGGTAGCGATCTGTGATGATGAGGCAACATCATTAAAGCTGAATACGATGCTGGCGGAAAAGATCCTGAATGAAGAAGGGATCGCGCATGAGATACATACGTTTGAAGATATGGAAACGATGATTGAAGCGGTGACCAAACCGAAGTCTCCGTATGACGTGCTTTTATCGGATATCCTGGCAACCGGGATGAATGGGATCGAGGCTGCGGAAAAACTTCGTAAACTGGGGGACAGGCTGGATATCATCTTTATCTCTACGACGGCGGAATATGCGCTGGAAGGATACCGTGTGCAGGCGCTTCGTTATCTACAGAAACCGGTTGATATAGAAAAGCTGCGCGAGGCGCTACTTCAATCATACCGGAAACGCGCGCATAAGGGCGGACTGTCGGTTACTTCCGATGGGAAAGTTTATAATATCAATTTCAGGGATATCCTGTATATTGAAAGCAATGGACGGGATGTGGAGCTGGTCTTGAAATACCGGCGTCTGGTTTCCCATGGAAAGATCTCTGATTTTGAGAGGCTGCTTCCTGAAGACCGTTTTTTCAGGTTCCACAGATCGTATATTGTCAATCTGGCGGAGATCGAGACGATAGAGCGTTATCAGGCGACGATCAAGAACGGGGATATCCTGCCAATCAGCCAGCAGCAGTATACAGAGACGAAAAACAGACTTTACCGCGTTTCATCAGTGTGAAAAGAACTTCTGGGAGATTAGATTGAAAAATCAAAGAGTTTTTCAAAAACGAATAAATTCGTTTTGCGAATTTGTGCCTGCGGTCCAAATCGCAGGCTGTGGAAAGGCATAGTTATTAGTATGAGATATCAGGCATTTTTAATTAAATATGCGGAAATAGCGATCAAGGGGAAAAACAGGTATCTTTTTGAGGATGCGCTGGTACATCAGATCACCTGCGCATTGCATAGGGCAGAAGGGGTATTTAAGGTATATAAGACAAGGGGCAGGATCCATGTAGAGGCGGAATCGGCATATGATTACGAAGAGACTATGGATATTCTGACCAAGGTATTTGGTATCACTGCGATCTGTCCGGTCGTTGTTTTGGAAGATGAAGGCGTGGAAGCGCTTCGTGCGAAAGTGGTGGATTATCTTGGCGCGGTTTATCCGGACAGGGTATCCGGCGATGGAAGGTTTACTTTTAAGGTAAATGCAAGAAGGGCAAGAAAGAACTTTCCGCTGGATTCCATGGGGATCAATGCGTCTGTGGGTGAGGCGGTATTGGAGGCTTATCCCGCGATGAAGGTGGATGTCCATGCGCCGGAGCTGATGATCAATATTGAGATCAGGGAAAAGATATATCTTTATTCCGAGTCTGTCAAGGGCGCGTGCGGGATGCCTGTAGGTACAGGCGGAAAAGCGATGGCGCTTTTGTCCGGGGGTATCGACTCACCGGTGGCAGCTTATATGATCGCAAAACGCGGTGTGACCATAGAAGCCGTTTATTTTCATGCGCCGCCATATACAAGTGAACGGGCAAAACAGAAGGTGGTTGATCTGGCGGAGCTTGTGTCCCGATATGCGGGGGACGTGAAGCTGCATATAGTTAATTTTACGGATATCCAGATGATGATCTATGATAAATGTCCGCATGATGAGCTGACGATCATTATGCGGCGGTATATGATGCGGATCGCAGAGACGATTGCAAAGGAGAACGGATGCCTCTCCTTAGTGACGGGAGAGTCGATCGGACAAGTGGCATCACAGACGATGCAGAGCCTTCTGGTGACGAATGAAGTATGTACGCTTCCGGTATTCCGCCCACTGATCGGATTTGACAAGCAGGAGATCGTGGAGGTAGCAGAGCGGATCGGTACGTATGAGACGTCAATCCTGCCATATGAAGACTGTTGTACGATATGGGTCGCAAAGCATCCCGTGACAAAACCGAATCTGAATATTATTAAGAAGCATGAGGGTCATCTGAAGGACGAGATCGATCAGTTGGTAAAGAAGGCGTTGGAAACAAGAGAGATCGTGGAGACAAATAAAAAGCAGGAATGAAATCCTGCTTTATAAATAGGAATGGGTTTATATACCATTATTCAGTGATCAGATATGGTTCTAAAGCTGCCATCATCTCTGCGTCTTCGTTCTCCATATGGATGTTTAACTGTATGGGTTTTGAAAGATCCAGACTGAATATTCCCATGATGGATTTTGCGTCAATCACATATCTGCCGGAAATTAAGTCGAAATCATAGTCAAATCTGGTGATGACATTGACAAATGATTTTACCTTATCGATAGAGTTTAATGAAATCTCAACTGTTTTCATTGGGATAACCTCCTTTCATTCTTCCCTTTTATATTAAGACAAGGAAGGAAAGAAGTCAATCAGAAATATTTTTTGAGGTGAAAGATGAAAAAAGCAGCGCTGCATAATCTGGGCTGTAAGGTCAATGCTTATGAAATGGATGTAATACGTCAACTGCTGGTAGAAAACGGTTATGAGATCGTGCCGTTTGAGGAAAAGGCAGATGTTTATATCATCAATACCTGTACCGTGACCAATATCGCAGACCGGAAAAGCAGGCAGATGCTTCACCGCGCAAAGGAATGTAATCCGGAGGCGGTCGTGGTTGCAGTCGGCTGTTATGTGCAGACAGGTCTGGAAACGGCATTGGAGGATGACAGGATCGATCTGTGTATCGGAAATGATAAAAAAAGCGAAATCGTTCCTATATTGACAAAATATCTGGCGTTAAGGGCGCAGGCAAAAAATGAAGATACAGCAGGGCGGGATAACGATCAGGAGATCGGGATCAAAACGCTTGGGGGCAGTACGGTTGCCGATATTGCAAAGGCTGCGGAGTATGAAGATATGCAGCTCGCTGATTCTGTGGAGAGATGCCGGGCGTTTATCAAGATTCAGGACGGCTGCAACCAATTCTGCAGTTATTGCATTATCCCATATGCAAGAGGGCGCGTCAGAAGCAGGCGGCCGGAGGAAGTGATTTCAGAGATCGGAAAGCTTGCGGCAAGGGGGTATCGGGAGTTCGTCATTACGGGCATCCATTTAAGCTCCTATGGCTCGGAATGGGAGGAAGCTGATGGGCGCAGCAGGGCAGGGAGATTTTATCCGCAGCATCTTTTGTCGTTGCTTCAAAAGATTTCAGCGATTCCGGATGTCAAGAGGATCCGTCTGGGTTCTCTGGAGCCAAGGATCGTGACGGAAGATTTTGCAAAGGCGCTGTCGGAGATTCCAAAGCTTTGCCCGCACTTTCATTTATCCCTGCAAAGCGGCTGTGACGCTGTATTAAAGCGGATGAACAGGCATTATACGACGGAGGAATATGCAGCGGGGGCGGGATATCTTAGGAAATATTTTGAACATCCTGCCATTACGACAGATGTGATCGTGGGATTTCCGGGGGAGACGGAGGAAGAATTTGAGACAGGCAGGGCGTTTCTGGAAAAGATGGCATTTTTTGAGATGCATGTCTTTAAATATTCCAGAAGACAGCATACGCCGGCAGCGGCGATGCCGGGGCAGTTGACGGAAGCGCAGAAAGCGTCAAGGAGCGAAGCGCTGCTCGCATTGACGCAAAGGCAGTCGGAGGAGTTTCGAAGCTATTATATCGGACAGAAGGTGGAAGTGCTGTTTGAGGAAAAAAAGCTGATCGGCGGCAGGACATACTGGGTCGGACACACGCCGCAGTACGTCAAAGCAGCGGTGGAGACGGATGCGGAGCTGCATGGTCAGATAGAAGTTGTTGAAATAAAGGAACATTTGATGGATAATTATCTGTATGGAATCATTGGCAGGAATTGAAACTCTTGCCAAAATAGTGTATGATGGAGACTGATTATGGGAAAAATCAAACAAGCGGTAATATTTGCGGGAGGACTGGGAGAACGGCTGAAACCATTTACGGAGACCAATCCAAAACCGATGTATCCGATACAGGGCAGACCGTTTATCGAATACCTTGTGAAACAGATTGTATCTTTTGGGATAGAAGATATCGTCATTCTGCTGGGATATCTGCCGGAGAAGGTGACGGAGTATCTGGGAGATGGCAGCAGTTATGGCGTAAAGATACATTACTGTATTACGCCGTTGGAATATGACACACAGTTTCGCTTGAAAGCCGCGGAGGCTGATCTTCAGGATGAATTTTTGATGATGTACTGCGACAATTACTGCCCGATCAATTTTGAAAGACTGGTAAAGGCTTATGAGGAAAGCGGCGCATGGATACAGTTTACCGCATATGCCAATCTGGATGGTTATACAAAAAGTAATTTAAGGATCGGTGACGGCGGACAGGTTCTTGTATATGATAAAAAGCGCACGCAGCCTGATCTGCAGGGCGTGGATATTGGTTATGCCATCGTGTCTAAAAAAGTCTTGTCTCTGATGAGCGATCAGAATGAGAATTTTGAGGCAGTCGTCTATCCGCAGCTTGTGGAGCAGGGACTTTTATATGCAATGGTGACGGAGCATCGGTATTATTCGATCGGTTCTTTTGCAAGGATAGAACTGACGGAGGAGTTTCTGTCGGGACAGAAATATATCTTCTTAGACAGGGACGGAACCCTTGATGTGCGTCCGCCCAAGGCGCAGTATGTAGAGAAGCCGGAAGATTTTATCTGGCTTCCGGGCGCGAAGGAAGCAGTTAAAAAACTGAAGGACGCGGGATATTTTATCATACTGGTGTCCAATCAGGCAGGGATCGCCATGGGCAGGTTGACAGATGAGGACGTCGCGCGGGTGAATGAAAAGATGCAGGATGATCTTCTGGCGATCGGCGCGTGTATTGACGCGATCTATTATTGTCCGCATGGCTGGGACAGCACGTGTTCCTGCAGAAAACCCAAGCCGGGGATGCTTTACCAGGCGCAGAAGGATTATTCCATCAATCTGCCGGAATGTTATCTTATCGGGGATGATGAACGCGATGTTCAGACGGCAGAGAATGCGGATGTAAAGGGTATTTTAGTGGATGAAAATTATACCCTGCTGGATGCGGTCAATGATCTGCTGGAAGGAAGATTGCGGAATAAGGAAGACCGGTAACCCATGTCTGATGGGCAAAGTAATGTTTAGCTGCGGGAAAGGATAAAAAGTCAAATGATCATATCAAAAACGCCCCTGCGGGCATCCTTCTTCGGAGGAGGAAGTGATTTTAAGGATTATTATGAGAACAGCAGACTGGGATATGGCAGCGTGATCAGCACGGCATTAAATATGCATGTATATATTACGGTCAATAAAAAATTTGACGATATGATCCGCGTCGTATATAACGGTAATGAGCTGGTTCATTCCGTGGATGAGGTTAAGCATAATATTATCCGGGAAGCTTTAAAGCTGACCGGTATCAGTAAGGGGATCGAAGTGATCTATATGGCGGATATCCCGCTCAGCGGGGCAGGTATCGGTCTGGCATCCTCCAGTGCACTGGCAGTCGGCGTGTTAAATGCCCTGCATGCATATAAGGGAGAGTATGTTTCTCCGGAACAGCTGGCAAGGGAGGCGTGCCATATTGAGATTGACTGTCTGGGGCAGAGGATCGGGATACAGGATCAGTACGCCGTAGCATATGGTGGCATCCACCGTTACCGCTNNCCATCGTTACCGCTTCTGCAATGACGGGTCGGTCAGCGTGACGCCGCTGATCTGTACGAAAGAGACGAAGAATAAGCTGTTTCAGCATCTGATGCTCTTTTTTACCGGCAATACGAGAGATTCCAGACAGATCCTGCAGGAGCAGACACAGACGATGGAATCCAAGCGCGCTATGCTGGATGATCTGGTGGAAACCGTGGATAAAACATATCAGGCGCTTGCCGACGGGAAACTTGAAGTATGGGGTGAGGAGCTGGATCGTACATGGAAGATCAAGAAGCAGTTCGCCGGCGGTGTTTCCAATGAGCTGATCGACGGTATGTATCAGGCGGCAAAGGATGCGGGCGCTGTAGGCGGAAAGATTCTGGGCGCTGGCGGCGGCGGTTTTCTGCTTTTGTATGTGCCTCTGGATAAGCAGGATGCAGTGCGGCAGGCGCTTAGCGGATACCGTGAGGTGCCGTTTGAAACGGATGCGCAGGGAAGCCGGATTATCTTTGAAGATTAAATGGGAAATGGAATATTATTTAAAGAGAGGATATAGAAGTGAGCAGAATACTTATTACAGGCGCGGCGGGATTTATCGGTTCCCAGCTGGCGTATCATCTATGGAAAAAGGGCGACGACCTTACCTTGATCGACAATTTTTCTTATGGTTCCGAGGATAATCTGATCTTTGAGGATCACTGTTTTACGGATGAGATCATCCGGGACGATATTTTAAATCTTCCGCTGATCAACAGGCTGTTTGAAGAGAAGAAATTTGACTATGTTTATCATATTGCGGGCATCACGCCGCTGCCGGACTGTCAGATGAATCCGTCCAAAGCGGTAGAAGTCAATACGATGGGGACGGTAGGATTATTAGAAGCCGCCAGAACATACGGGATCAAAAAATTTATCTTTGCAAGCACCTCCGCGGTTTATGAGAATAACCGGGATTTCCCGTCCGTGGAGGATCATGTGGAGCCGCCAAGCCTCATCTATCCGAATACGAAATATACGGCGGAGCGTTTCTGTCAGTCCTATGCGGATGTTTATGGGATGAATATCACATGTATGAGATTTGCCAATGTCTATGGACCGCACTTGGACTGCTTGAGGACACAGCCTCCCGTTGTGGGTTATCTGATCCGGGAATTGTACTATGGAAGACAGCCGGTGCTTCATTCCACGGGGACGCAGAGAAGGGACTTTGTCTATGTGGATGATCTGATCGATCTGGCGGAGCGGGTACAGGAAGGAACCGGATTTGACGTGGTCAATGTCTCGACGAATACCACGGTCTCGATCAATGAACTGGCGGAGACCGTCAGACGCCTGATGGGGAAAGAGGAGATCGCGTTTGAATATGTGGCTTCCTCCAATTACTGGAACCGCTATCCGGCGCTTTACGAAGGAGCGATGCCGATCTCGGAGCAGGCGCTGGATAATGAAGTAAATAAATTTACGCAGCTTTCCAATGAATACGCGGCAAAAAGATATGGCTGGAAACCGAAGACAAGTCTGGAAGAGGGCGTACAGGCGACGATCGACTTTTCCGTAGAGGTATTGAAAAAAGCCCAAAAGGGATAGGGATGGAGACGACTATGGCAGAACAGAGAAAGGATCTGATTTCTCTTGTGATTCCCTGTTATAATGAGGAAGAAGCGATTCCCTTATTATATCCGGAATTGATCAAAATCAGTAAGCAGATGAACGATGTGGATTTTGAGTTCATTATGGTGGATAACTGCTCTGAAGATAAGACGTTAGAGTTGATGAAGGGGCTTCATAAGAGTGACGCGAGAGTACATTATATCTCATTTTCCAGAAATTTCGGAAAAGAGGCTTCCATGTATGCGGGATTAAAAGCGGCAAAGGGAGATTATGTGACCGTTATGGATGNNGATGCAGATCTTCAGGATCCGCCGTCACTGCTTCCACAGATGTATCAGGCAGTGAAAGAGGAAGGGTATGACTGCGCTGCCACGTACCGCAAGGACAGAAAAGGGGAGCCGCTGCTTCGTTCCAAGATGGCGGACGCGTTCTACCGGATGATGGGACATATCTCCTCTGCGCATATGAAAAGCGGGGCAAGGGACTATCGCCTGATGAAGCGGCAGATGGTAGAGGCTGTACTTAGTCTGGAAGAAAATGAACGTTTTTCCAAGGGTATCTTTGGGTGGGTTGGATTTAAGACAAAATGGATCCCTTTTGAAAATGTGGAACGGAGCGCCGGAACGACAAAGCTGCCGTTCTGGTCGGCATTTACTTATGCGCTTCGTGGTATCGTGTCATTTTCCACAGTGCCGCTGGCAGTATCTTCCATGACCGGTATGATATGCTGTCTGGCAGCTGTGGTTTATGCGATTTTTGTAATCATTAAACAATTGATCACCGCGGAGGCTGTGGCAGGATATCCTTCCCTGGTCTGCCTGATCCTGTTTATAGGCGGCGTGCAGCTTCTGATGATCGGCGTTCTGGGGCAGTATATGGCGCAGATCTATCTGGAGATCAAAAACAGACCAAAGTATATTATCAAAGAGTCGGATGCGCAGGAAAAAGCAGTTTCAAAATAGAACAGAAAGAGATAAAAGACAGCCATATCAAGCGTTGGCTGTGAAAGGAGAAAGGGTATAAAATGATGGAAAAACCAACAGAAGATATTTCCCAGACCCAATATTTTAAAGTTGAGGTGGAGCAGGAAGACAGTGTCAAGACCATATTGGAGGATGTGTATGATGCGCTGCGGGAGAAGGGCTACAATCCGGTGAATCAGATCGTCGGATATATTATGTCCGGTGATCCTACGTATATTACCAGCCATAAAAACGCAAGAAGCATCATCATGAAAGCTGAGCGTGATGAACTGGTAGAGGAAATGCTGACGGAGTATATCAGATCCAATCATTGGAACGAGGACTAGACGGCATCTGCCGCTATGGCAGGAAAGGTATAATGTTATGCGGATTATGGGATTGGATTATGGAAGCAAGACAGTCGGCGTGGCGATCAGTGATCAGCTTCTGCTGACGGCGCAGGGAAAAGAAATCATCCGGCGTGAACGAGAGAATAAGCTTCGTCAGACACTTGCAAGGATCGAAACACTGATTACGGAAAATGACGTGGAAAAGCTCGTTCTTGGCTGTCCGAAGAATATGGATGGCAGTGAGGGAGACCGGGTGGAAAAAACCAGAGAATTTCAGGAGATGCTTGAGAGAAGGACCGGTCTGGAGGTGATCCTCTGGGATGAGCGGCTGACGACGGTAGCGGCTGATCGGTACATGACGGAAGCAGGCATCCGCAGGGAGAATAGAAAGCAGTATGTGGATGAGATCGCTGCGGTATTTATCCTGCAGGGGTATCTGGATTGCCTCAGAAATCAAAAGAAACAATAGATGCTTGGAAATTTGCAGGTTGATAGAAAGGTGTGAGGATCAGTATGGAGAAGATCACATTGATACCGGAGGATGAGGAACGTCCGGTGGAATTTTATGTGCTGGAAGAAACGACGCTTGGCGGAAGGGATTACTTTCTGGTGACAGATGCGGAGGATGGAGACGGCGAAGCATTGATTCTGAAGGATATGTCGGATAAAGAGGATGCGGAGGCATTGTTTGTGGTCGTATCGGAGGATGAAGAACTGGAGGCGGTGGCAGACATTTTTGCCGGACTGATGGAAGATGTATCGTTGCAAAAGGACGAACAAGACATATAATCAGGAAAGTTATATGTTAAAAATAATAATAAAAAGAATGGAGGATTATTTTGAAAAAAGGTGTAATAGCAGATGCTGCAGCACTGAAGATTATTCCGCTTGGCGGATTGGAACAGATCGGCATGAACATTACCGCATTTGAATATGAGGACAGTATTCTTGTAGTTGACTGCGGTTTGGGATTCCCGGAGGATGATATGCTGGGGATCGATCTTGTCATCCCGGATATCACGTATCTGAAGGATAATATTGAGAAGGTGAAAGGCTTTGTGATCACACATGGTCATGAGGATCATATCGGGGCGCTGCCCTATGTATTAAAAGAGGTCAATGTGCCGATCTATGCTACCAAATTAACGATGGGTATTATTGATGCGAAGCTTAAGGAGCATGGACTGGATAAGCTCGTCACCACAAAGGTAGTACAGTTTGGGCAGACGATGACTCTGGGGGATTTTCATGTTGAGTATATTAGGACGAATCATAGTATTGTGGATGCTGCAGCATTGGCAATCTATACGCCGCAGGGCATCATCGTTCATACTGGTGATTTTAAAGTAGATTATACGCCGATCTTTGGAGACGCGATCGATCTGCAGAGATTTGGCGAACTTGGAAAGAAGGGCGTGCTTGCGCTGATGTGCGACAGTACGAATGCGGAGCGTCCCGGATTTACCCCGTCGGAACGGACGGTCGGAAGCACGCTGGATAGTATCTTTGAAGAACATAAGGACAGACGCATCATTGTTGCTACGTTTGCGTCAAATGTGGATCGCGTGCAGCAGATCATCAATTCCGCTCACAAATTTAACCGCAAGGTAGCGATTGAAGGCAGAAGCATGGTAAATATCATAGATACGGCAATCGAGCTGGAGCGGTTGAATGTTCCGGCGGATACGCTTATTGATGCGGAAACGCTGAAAAATTATCCGGATGAAAGGACGGTCATCATCACCACCGGAAGTCAGGGAGAGCGGCTTGCGGCGCTCAGCAGGATGGCGAACGCGACACACCGCAAGGTGTCGATTGGACCCAAAGACATTGTAGTCTTTTCTTCTCATCCGATCCCGGGCAATGAAAAGGCAGTGACCAAGATCATTAATGAGTTGTTTCAGAAGGGCGCGGATGTTATTTTCCAAGATACCCATGTATCGGGGCATGCGTGTCAGGAGGAGATCAAGCTGATCTATTCGCTGACACAGCCCAAATATGCAATTCCGGTGCATGGAGAATACAAGCATCTGATGGCGCAGGCAAAGCTGGCGGAGCAGCTGGGAATATTAAAGGAGAACATCTTTATCCTGCACAGCGGAGATGTTCTGAAGATCGAAAAACAGGAAGCGAAGGTCGTGGGTAAGGTGCCGTTTGGCTCGATCTTTGTGGATGGTCTTGGTGTCGGCGATGTCGGCAATGTGGTCTTACGTGACAGGCAGCGTCTGGCGGACGACGGTATCATCATTGCCGTACTGGCGATGGATTCGGAGGGGGAGCAGGTGCTTGCCGGACCGGATATCGTAACGAGAGGATTTGTCTATGTGAAGGAATCTGATGAGATCTTAGAGGAAATGCGTTCCGTGGTCAATGCGACGATGTATGACATGATGATCTCTAATGTTAAGGACTGGGGAAAGATCAAGAATAATATCAAGGATGCTGTCGGAGATTATGTCTGGAAAAAAACAAAGCGCAGACCGATGATATTGCCGGTGATTATGGAGGTAGATTGAAGAAAGTCATGCGAACCCGTTCGCTTTAAATTAGGAAATTTTTTGTACGGATTTGAATGATGAAAGCAGGGAGTTTATGATGGATGTTAAGAAGATTTTAATGTCATTATTTAAAAGCGTGATTACTCTTGCGTTTGCCGCGCTGATTATCATGGTGATCTATAATGTGATGCTGAAAGCCTATGATTTTGGTTACAGGATCTTCGCCGAGGAGCCGATGTCACCGGCACCCGGACTTACGATGTCGGTGGCTATCGTGGAAGGAAAATCGGTAAGGGAGATCGGTGAGATCTTAGAGGAGAAGGGGCTGATCAGAAGTGCATCTCTCTTTTACCTGCAGGAGCTGGTTTCCTCTTATCATGGGGAGCTGCAGCCGGGAATCTATGAGCTGAGCACCGCTATGACGCCGAATGAGATGATGGAGATTATGGCGGCCAATGCGCCGGAAGATGAGGAAGATGGAAAATGATACAGGACGACAGGATGCTATCCTTTATTAATTCATTGGATCCCGGACATCCGCCGCTTTTGGCGGCGATCGAAAAAGAAGCTGTCGCGGACAATGTGCCTGTCATCAGGAAGGAAATGCAGGGACTGTTGAAATTTATGGTTACTGCATTTGCGCCGGATCGGATTCTGGAAGTGCNNTCGGCGACCGGCTTCTCTGCCCTTTTGATGTGGGAAGCATCCGGAAGAAAATGTAAGATTACGACGATTGAAAAATATGAGAAACGTATCCCGGTGGCGAGGGAGAATCTGAGGCGCGCCGGAGCGGAAAGCTGTATTGAGCTGATCGAGGGAGACGCAGATGAAGTGCTGGACGATCTGAAAGGTACGTATCCCATGATTTTTATGGATGCTGCGAAAGGGCAGTATCTTCATTTTTTGCCCAAAGTAACAAAGCTTTTGGCGGATGGAGGCATCCTGATCACGGACAATGTATTACAGGAAGGCGATATATGTGAATCACGGTATGCGGTCACCAGAAGGAATAGGACGATCCATAGCAGGATGAGGGAATATCTGTATCAGCTGACGCACAGTGATGTTTATGAGACAGTGCTCTTAAATATCGGCGACGGAGCGGCGCTGTCTGTCAAACGCTATATGATAATGGAACAGGTTAATGATGATGAGAGATAGAAAAAAACCGGAGCTTCTGATACCGGCAAGCAGTCTGGAAGTATTGAAAACCGCAGTGATCTATGGCGCAGATGCGGTATATATCGGCGGTGAGGCGTTCAGTCTGCGGGCGAAAGCAAAGAATTTTTCCGAAGAGGATATGAGGGAGGGCATTGCATTTGCCCATGAGCATCAGGTGAAGGTGTATGTGACGGCGAATATCCTTGCGCACAATGAAGATATCAGGGAAGCGGAAGATTATTTTAAGATGCTGGAGCAGCTGCGGCCGGATGCGCTGATCATATCGGATCCGGGGTTGTTTATGACAGCCCAAAAAATATGTCCTGAGATAGAGATCCATATTTCGACGCAGGCTAATAATACGAATTATGAAACTTACCGTTTCTGGTGGGAACTGGGAGCAAAACGGGTGGTATCGGCAAGGGAGCTGTCTTTGGAGGAGATCAGGGAGATACGGGAAAAGATTCCGGAAGAAATGGAGATCGAGAGCTTTATCCATGGGGCAATGTGTATCTCGTATTCAGGAAGATGCCTGCTGTCCAATTATTTTACCGGAAGGGATGCCAATCAGGGCGCGTGTACGCATCCGTGCCGTTGGAAATACGCTGTCATGGAGGAAAAGCGTCCCGGTGAATATCTGCCGGTCTTTGAGAATGAACGTGGGACCTATATATTTAATTCCAAGGATCTGTGTATGATCGAACATATTCCGGAGATGATCAGTGCGGGGATCGACAGCTTTAAGATCGAAGGCAGGATGAAGACAGCATTGTATGTTGCGACGGTAGCAAGGACATACAGGAAAGCGATCGATGATTATCTGGAATCAGAAGAAACCTATCGAAGCAATATGAAGTGGTGTCAGGAGGAGATCTCCAAGTGTACTTACAGGCAGTTTTCCACCGGCTTTTATTTTGGAAAACCGAGTGAGGAAAATCAGATCTATGATAACAATACCTACATCAGTGAATATATTTATCTGGGTATGGTGGAGGAAGAGAAGGAGAAGCTTGTCAGGATTGAACAGAAGAATAAGTTCTGCGTGGGCGATCAGATTGAGATTATGAAACCGGATGGAAGAAATATTCCTGTCAGGGTGCTTGCCATGTATGATGAGGAAATGGCAGCAGTTGAGAGCTGTCCCCATTCAAAGCAGATCATCTGGCTGGAGTTAAGTGAACAGGCAGGGAAGTATGATATTTTAAGGGTGCAGAGTGAGGTGTAGTGTAAAAAATAAATTTTTTACACGCAAATTTGTGCCTGCGGCCCAAAGTTTGCAGGTTATGGAAAGGCAAGGTTATTTTTATGAATGTAGAAGAAATTTTCGCCCAAAATGTGTTTACGCTGGGAAAGATGCGGGAGCGTCTGCCGAGGACTGTCTATAAAGAGGTCATCCGTGTCAAAGAGGAAGGCGGGGAGCTTTCCAAGGAATCCGCGGATGTGGTTGCCAAGGCGATGAAGGACTGGGCTGTAGAGCGCGGCGCGACGCATTATACCCACTGGTTTCAGCCGCTGACCGGCATCACGGCGGAGAAGCATGATTCCTTCGTGTCCCATCCGGACGAGGAAGGAAAGATGATCATGGAATTTTCCGGCAAGGAGCTGATCAAGGGCGAGCCGGATGCATCGTCGTTTCCTTCGGGCGGTCTTCGTACCACCTTTGAGGCAAGAGGCTATACCGCATGGGATATTACTTCCCCGGCTTTTCTGAAGGAATCGGCAACCGGTGTGATCTTGTGCATCCCTACGGCGTTCTGCTCTTACACCGGAGAAGCGCTGGATAAGAAGACTCCGCTGCTTCGTTCCATGGAAGTTATCAGTGAACAGGCGCTTCGTATCATAAGATTGTTCGGCAATACCGAGGCAACGAAGGTCTATCCGTCAGTGGGGGCGGAGCAGGAATATTTTTTGATTGATCGGGAACTGTATCTGCAAAGAAAGGATCTGATCTTTGCCGGACGGACGCTGTTTGGCGCGCCCGCGCCGAAGGGACAGGAGATGGAGNNGATGGAGGATCATTATTTTGGCGTGATCCGGGAGCGGATCGGCGCGTATATGAAGGATCTGAACGAGGAGCTTTGGAAGCTTGGCGTGACGGCAAAGACGCAGCACAATGAGGTAGCGCCGGGACAGCATGAGCTTGCGCCGATCTATGAATCCGCCAATATTGCGGGGGATCATAACCAGCTTGTGATGGAGACGATGAAGCCNNACAAGCGTGTGGCGCACCGCCACGGGCTGACTTGTCTGTTACATGAGAAGCCATTTGCAGGGGTCAATGGTTCCGGTAAACACGATAACTGGTCATTATGTACGGACAATGGAGTCAATCTTCTGGATCCGGGCATCACGCCCAATGAAAACATTCAGTTCTTATTGGTGCTTGCCTGCATCATGCGCGCAGTGGATATCCACGCGGATCTTTTGAGACAGAGCGCGTCAGATGTTGGTAATGATCACAGGCTGGGAGCGGATGAGGCTCCGCCGGCAATCATATCCATGTTTCTGGGCGATCAGCTGGAGGATGTGGTGCGCCAGCTTGTGACAACAGGCGTGGCGACGGAAAGTAAGGAAGGCGGCAAGCTGATGACCGGTGTGTCAACATTGCCGGAGCTGGATAAGGATGCTACGGATCGGAACAGAACTTCTCCATTTGCTTTTACCGGCAATAAATTTGAATTTCGTATGGTGGGCTCTGCGGATTCCATCACGGCTGCCAATACCACATTGAATGCGATCGTGGCGGAGTCTTTCAGCGAAGCTGCTGACCGATTGGAGGGCGCTGAAGACTTTGATATTGCGGTGCATGACCTGATTAAGGAATATATGACAAAGCACCAGCGGGTCATCTTTAACGGTAACGGTTACTCGCAGGAATGGGTGGAGGAAGCTGAAAAACGGGGGCTTCCTAATATCAGATCTATGGTGGAGAGTGTTGCTACACTGACGACGGAGAAGTCGATCAGGATGTTTGAACGGTTTCATATTTTTACAAAAGCCGAACTGGAATCTCATGCGGAGATTCTATATGAAACCTATGCAAAGTCCATCAATATAGAGGCGCTTACGATGATCTATATGGCGAACCGTCAGATCATCCCGGCAGTCGTGTCATATACAAAGGAGCTGGCGGACGCCGTGATCGCAGTGCGGACAGCAGGCGCAGGCACGAAGGTGCAGGAGGCGCTGCTGCAAGAGACGACGGAGCTTCTGGAAGAGATGCAGCATGCTTTGGAAATGTTGGAAAAAGATGAGGCAAAGGCGGCAGATCTTACAGATAATAAAGAAAAGGCATTTTATTATAAGGATGTGATCCGGAAGGATATGGAAGCGCTGCGCGCGCCAGCGGATCGTCTGGAGCAGATCGTAGATAAGAAGATGTGGCCGTTCCCGACCTATGCGGATATGTTGTTTGAGGTATAAACTGGAAAACCTATAATTTTGAGGAGATCAACGAATGGAATTGCAGACAGATTTCACGCTCCCGCGGGAAAAATATCAAAGAGTTATGGAAAAATTTAAATATCAGGGAGAAGAACCGGAAGCTAAAGAACGATTGCGGTATTTGTTTTGTAATCAAACCGTATTCGTTTCCTCTATGTCCCCGGAACCGCAGGATTGGAATGTCTGGATGGAAGAGTGTATTCAAAATGCGGATTGGTCCGGGCTATGCCGGATCATCAACCAGCGGGTCAAGGGAGCTATGATGCCTGTCATCTATGGCGGGTATACCTACGAAAAGTATTTTCATTGTATGCTTGAATGTTTTTCCTGTGGAAACATTCAGGTGATGGAGCGTATTTTGCCTCCGGAACTTGCCCAAGTAAAAAACTGTAATGACCCATTTTTGCCCGCCGCTGTCCATGTGCTGATTGGACTTTGGTACAAGGATGAAGATGTGCTGGAATGGGCCGTACCGGAAGCGGAGCAATTTTTGGAGCGGAAAAAATCCACCATGCTGGAAAAAGCTATGGTTGCTTTTCTGCTTGACTTGGTAAGCGGTGATATGAACAAAGGAAGCGAGGATTTATTGGCAGTATGTAAAGGCTATCCAAAGGACAAGAAATATGTGTTGGGCATGCGGCCTTTCTGCACTTTTGCCCATGGCCTTTACTGTTTAGCTCAGCTTTTACTATCGGAGGAGGTTTTTCAAACTCTCCAAATACCAAAATACAAAAATTTTCTCCCCGAATTTGCTTTATGGCGGCGGGAGCATCCGGAACCCGACCTTTCCCTCTGGCTCCGCTACCCGGACGATTTAGCAATACTTAACAAAATTTATGAAGCGCTTCCTGCTAAACTTATTCTTCGGAAGTCCGATCCAAGCAATAAAAAACAAGAATGGTTTGCCCATGGTGTCAAGTGGGTGAATGATTATGTAGACGAGCTTTGGAATATGGGGATGTGAATTTGTGCCACGGGCACAACATTGCAAAAACGAATTGACAGTGTATCTGGAGTAGGTTATATTAATTTATAGGTAAAATAATAATGCATTTTAATAATTTAAAATAGGGAGCAGGAAATTGAACTACGATTATCTGATAGTCGGCGCAGGACTATTTGGAGCGACATTTGCGCATGAGGCGGCAAAAGCTGGAAAGAAGGTACTGATCATAGATAAACGGGATCATGTGGGTGGAAATTGCTATACAAAGGAGATCGCGGGGATCCATGTACACTGGTATGGCGCGCATATCATGCATACGTCGAATCAGCAGGTATGGGAGTATGTGCAGCAGTTTGCGGAGTTTAACCGCTACACCAATTCCCCGATCGCAAGATATAAGGATGAGCTGTATAATATGCCCTTTAATATGAATACCTTCAGTAAGATGTGGGGGATCACGACGCCCGAAGAAGCGAAGGCGAAGATCGCGGAGCAGATCGCGGAGGCCGGCATTACGGAGCCAAGAAATCTGGAGGAGCAGGCGATCAGTCTGGTAGGCAGGGATATCTATGAAAAGCTGGTAAAGGGGTATACGGAAAAGCAGTGGGGAAAGCGTGCTGCGGAGCTTCCGGCATTTATTATCAAGCGGCTTCCGGTCCGGTTTGTATATGATAACAATTATTTTAACGATCTTTATCAGGGGATCCCGATTGGTGGATTTACAAAGATGGTAGAGAACATGCTTGCTTCTGAGAATATAGAGATCCGTCTGGGGACAGACTATTTTGCGGAGAAGGAAAGTCTGGACATGCTTGCCGATAAGATCGTGTTTACGGGAATGATCGATCAGTATTTTGGGTATTGTTTCGGGGAACTGGAATACCGCAGTTTAAAATTTGAGACGGAAACGCTGGAACAGGAAAATTATCAGGGCAATGCGGTCGTTAATTATACGGAATATGAAGTGCCTTATACAAGGATCATTGAGCATAAGCATTTTGAGCTTTGCTGTCAGAGTGGGAAGGTTAATCCCAAAACCGTGATCACAAGGGAATATCCCGCCGCATGGAAACGGGGAGAGGAACCCTATTACCCGATGAATGATGATAAAAACAATGCCGTTTATATGAAGTATAAGGAACTGGCGGACAGGCAGGACAAGGTGATCTTCGGCGGCAGACTTGGCTTATATAAGTATTTTGACATGCATCAGGTGATAGAGGAAGCGTTGAAGCTGACGGAAAAATATATTTGAGGGATAAAAAAGCTTGCATTTTTGATTGTGATAGTTTATAATGGCTAATGCAGGCGTGTTACAGATATGTTTTGCGGCAATATAGCGCTATCGCCAAATGGTAAGGCAACGGACTCTGACTCCGTCANNCAAGGTTCGAATCCTTGTAGCGCTGCTGGGACTTCGTTTTGAAGTCCCTTTTCTTTTAAGAAGAGTCTATAATATATTTTAAGAGGATCATTATGTTTCGTTTGGGAGAACTTCAGGAATTGGTAATTGCAAAAACAGTGGATTTCGGCGTCTATCTGGAGGAAGAAAACGGCGGGCATCAGGAGCGTGTTCTGCTTCCGAAAAAGCAGGTGCCGGAGGAAAGCCGGGTCGGGGATAAGATCACCGTATTTTTGTATAAAGATTCCTCGGACCGTCTGATCGCAACTACCCGTAATCCCAGGCTGACGCTTCATGAAGTGGCTCTGCTGACGGTATCGCAGGTGAATAAGATGGGTGCGTTTCTGGACTGGGGACTGGAAAAGGATCTGTTTCTTCCTTTCAAGCAGCAGACAAAAAAGGTCAGGGAACAGGAGGAGGTGCTTGCTGCACTTTATATTGATAAAAGCGGCAGACTTTGCGCCACAATGAACGTATATCCTTATCTGAGCGCGGAAAGTCCTTATCAGGCGGGGGACGATGTCAGCGGTATCATCTATGAATCCAGCGACAATTATGGCTTATTTGTGGCGGTCGATCAAAAGTACTCCGCGATCATTCCGAAAAATGAATCCTATGGGAACCTTTCCATCGGCGATCATATCAAAGCGCGCGTTACAAAGGTGCGCGAGGATGGTAAGCTGAATCTGAGCGTCAGGGAAAAAGCATATCTGCAGATGAATCCTGACATGGAAAAGATACTGGAGCTGCTTGACAGCTATGGCGGTGTGC
>DLOQ01000032.1 GCA_002479655.1 Lachnospiraceae bacterium UBA7480 | reverse complement strand
GGACTTAACTCTTTCGCAATTGCCTGTCTTTTTTCATCAATGAGATTTCTGAGTTACCCTTTGTCACATATACATAATAATCGGAACAAATCAGGCGCTTCCTCCTCTAAAGCAATGCCATGTACTTCACATCCGCAGCTTCTGCAATATCGTAATTCTTCAATCACCTGTTCCGTGATCCGCTCTCCCGGCACAAGCAGAGGCTGTCCGGGCGGATAGACCGCCACGATCCCCTGACTGATCCTTCCTATGGCATCCTCAGAGGATAGCCATTCTCCTTCCATCGCATCCGCCTCAGCCATCGTATAAACCGCCTCCGGCAGATCTCTTTTGCATTTTTTCTCAAGACACTTTTTAGTATTGTCTGTTTTTTCCATATTATGATCGATCTCATGCAATGCGTCCGAAAGTCTCCCATATCCTTCTTCCGTATCCATGATCGTAAGGAACAGCAGCACATATGCGGGCGTTGCCATCTCCGGCTGCAAATGATACCTCGTTCTTAAAGCATCATGTAATTCCCTTGCCGTCATATATTCCCGATCGGGTATCAACAGCAGCTTACCCATCTCAGGGACATACTGATCCGCTATGTCGTCAGCTATCGATAAAGGAGCAAATGCGTCCACAATTTGTATGTGTTTTAAGCCTGCTAAAGAATCGTGCAATTTTTTCCGCTTCTGATAAAAAGCCGCAAATAACTTCTCTCTTTCATTTTGAAGCATACAGATACATTCATCAATACCCGCCATTAAAACATAGGAAGGCGAGGTACTCTGAAAAACGGAAAAATACCGTTCTACCTGACGGATGCTGACCCTGCTGCCATTGACATGCAATAGCGCTGTCTGCGTCGGCGCCGGCAGCGTCTTGTGAAGGCTGTGAATGACAATATCCGCCCCTGCATCTACTGCATTTTCCGGCAGATAATCCGCCATGCCAAAATGGGCTCCATGGGCAGCATCAACGATCAACAGTTGATTTCTTTTATGAAGTTCTTCCGCAATCTCCCGGAGCGGCATGGAAAATCCTTCATATGTAGGCGATGTCAGAAACACGGCTCCCGCCTCCGGNNGCCTCTGCCATACGGATCACCTGATCGAGCGTCACGCCGAGATCCAGTCCCGTCTCCGCATCCGTCCCGGATGGCAGATAGATGCCGCGCATCCCGCCAAGCAGGATCCCATGATATGCGCTTTTATGACTGCCGCGCATCATGATCAGGCTGCCGCCCCTCGGTACTGCCGCCAAGATCGCCGTCAACACACCCGCCGTACTTCCATTGACCAAAAAATAAGTATATTCGGAATGATACAGCTTAGCCGCCCGTTCCATTGCTTCTTTTAATATACCGTCCGCGTGATGCAGACCGTCAAATCCGTCTATTTCTGTAATATCCCTCTTATAATACTCTTTCCAGAAAGACGGCGTTCCCTCTCCGTCATACCGCTTATGTCCCGGCATATGATACGGATAGGCGTCGGACTCGCCGTATTCTGTCAATATGTCATATAGTTTTCCCATATTTAGTCCCTATGCTGTATAATTATCTCTGCTTGAAGCAGAAATATTGATCAGCTACCGGCTTATGTTTTGTGTATTAGCTATACCATTTCCGGACACTTCAGAAGCAGTATCGGTCTGTATTACTTTCGGACGCTTCAGAAGCAGCATCGGTTGTATTACTTTCGGACGCTTCCAAAGCAGTATCGGTTGTATGATTTCCGGACACCGAAAAATCAGGATCGATATTGTCCGGATATTCCACAATGACATCCTCCGTCAGATAATAGCAGATGACCGGACAATCTTTATAAAGATAATCATACAGGCTTGCCGCAAATGGCGTCGGCAGATTGATACAGCCATGAGAACCGCTTGTAAGATATATGTCTCCTCCAAAGAGCGTTCTCCAGGATGCGTCATGAAAACCGATATTTCCATTAAACGGCATCCAATACTTCACATAAGAAACATAATCCCTTCCCCTAAGCGTTGCGTTTCTTGTTTTATAGGTCAATCCGAAGATCCCCGGCGGCGTTGCGCAGCCGTTAGACATATTGCCGGTCACACAGTCGCTCTCCAAAACAACCTCTCCATGATCGACGATATAAACTCTCTGCGACGTCAGATTCACCTCAATATAAAAATCCCCGATATCATTATCTCTGGATGCGCCTTCACAGGCATAAAGCGGTTCCCTTACGTCGATCGTTCCCGCTTTAATATCACTGACCAGACGCTCCGTCTCCGCCGCAACATCCATCTTCCAGCCAAATCCGCCTTTCGGAAGATTAATGACATAACCGTCAACTGTCGTAAAATTCATCCTGCCATTATAGGTATCGTATTGATCCGCCAATGTGTGCAGATATTCTTCCGCCGCCGCTTCATCGATCCTGATCGTATTGCCCCACTCCTGAATCCAGCTTTCATAGACCGTAAAATCCACGACCTCCTCTTCCGGCCCAAACTGATAGGTAATGGATGCCTGCATATATTTATTATAATACGCCAATTCTTCAAGCAGCTCTTCATTGTCCGACATGATCTCCGGCAAGACATAACAGCCGTACTCCTCCAGACGGAGGATCTGTTCTTCCTTCTCAATGGCTGCACTCACCATTTCATATACCTTATCCTGATCGATCCACGTCCCCGGTTTTTCCGACACTACTTCAAAGCTGCCAAGCGTCTGATTGTATGTACCAATATAAGCATTTTGGGGAGCGACCATATTTTCCTCCTGTAAAAAAGGAATTTTCGCCAGCGCCGCCCGCAGCTTGTCTTCGTCATACTGGACAGTATAATCAATGAAATAATCATTGATTCCATACATCTCCCCCGGCCACAGCAGCGCATTTTGCTGCACCTTGATCGTGTCCGCCGATTGCGCGTAATCACAGGAAAGTCCGATCTCCTCAGCGGAAATTACNNCATATATGACAATCGAATATCCATTCCATCGTTCCCGCAGCGCCTGATCTGCCTCCAACGGTGTCTCATTGGCATAAGGCACTCCATTGATATAAGTATTCGCATACAGGTGGTCATCATAAAACAATGACATCCCAAGATAAACAGCAAACAAAATGCCCGCCACGCCGGCAATACAGATGTCTCTGATATGTACCCATGAATATGAATCTGTATCTGTTATCTTCTGCTCTTCCATCATGTTTCTTTACCAAGCTTTCTCCGTTCTTTCTATCTGTTCTTTTTCATTAGAAGCGCTGACCAAATCACCGCATCTGAAAAGTAGATAATACTTCTTCCGTATAATTTGCCAGTTCCGCGTATTCCCTTGCAGCATACCCATCATCCGGATCGACCTGCACATCGGAAGGAAACACCACAATATACACCCCTGCAGCATTTTCTCCCAAAACTTCATAATTTGGGGGTTCTATCGCCACTCCCCTTTGCATGCGGACGATCGTAAATAAAACTCCCATATAATTCTCGCTTGCCGCTGCCGAACAGATAAAATTATCCGCGCCGTCCGTCTGATAAATATGGACGCGTTCCTCCCAATTTCCGGGAAGCATCAGGCTATAACCGTCTGTTATCCATTCCGTTGCATCATCTTTCCAATTTTCATACAGGTAGCTCTCCTGATCCACATAAAGCACCTGAATATTCATATCAATAATCTTTGGCATCTGACCTGTTTCCGCCGTTCCCTGAACCAGATATTCGATCCATCCCAATTCCTCAGAGACCGTATCTTCCTCATGATCGTACAGCACGTAAGAAACAGTGACCATATTTAAGATACCACCCATATTTTCAATCGACACGATATCTCCACGCGGGCACGCCATTCCCCAGTCTCCCGCCTTCACCAGCATACCGCCTTCTCCGTCATTCATACATACTTTCCCTGTCCCGGTCAGATCATCCATCACCGGAATGGTGTGTACGGTTTCACCAAACAGCCACTCCTCAGCAGCCTGTATCTTCTCCGGACCGGCATACAGATATCCTTCCGGCGCAACATCCCAGACTCCTTCCACTTCCTCCGCCATCAGGATCTCTGAAGAAATATCCGGCAGACAGCCATACGCCATCGTAACGCCCGCTATCTGTAGTTTTAATGCATCATCAAAGGTTTCCTGCTTCTCCATGCTGCCTATCATATAAAGTCCCGCCCACTGTATCAGGGGATCGAGCAACACTTCCGCTTCCTCCTGTGTCAGCAGGGATTCTTCCATCTCATATACATCATCAGGACGGCTGTCCTCCGGCTGCGCCGTGCCGGTATCCGCTTCCACCAAAGCAGATGCGCCCGGATCTTCCGTCACGATATCCTCTGCGCTCCCCGATCCTCCCTGATCAGGAGTCTCTGTCTTCGAACATGCAGCCAGCAAGACAGTCTGCATCAATAATGACAGGATACTTATACTGATCATCACATATCTTTTCATCTTCAAGATATCAACCATACCTTTCTTAATAGATTATGATTTTTCACATCTGCCTGCGCACGATCCTATACTCATCATCCGACTGATAGAACGCGCAGGCTGACATATTTCCCATCAGGAACCTTGCCATGTCATCCTCATCAAGATCCATATCACAATAATAATATTCATACTCTTCATCATAGATATAATGAATGCATGTATCACAATTTTCCATCATCTTTAACATCTTTCCGGAATATCCTACCACTTCGGCTGTTGATCCTTATGGGTAAATTTCTTCATCTGCTCTTTATAATAATCCAGCTTATCTTCATAATATTGCCTGTCGTTTCCCTTTACCCTGCCGCTTTCTTTTAACTCCCTCAGAACATCTTCATATTCTTTCAGATTCATCTGCGCAGCGTCTTTATAATTATTCTCAAAATTCATCTGAATACGGTTCAGAAGTTCGTTTAACTGTTTATTTTTTCCTATTTTTTTTAAAAATATCATAGCGGCCTCTTAAAACTCATCTTATGGTATTTTCGTTCTCATTTACTTTTTTAACTGATGGATCAGATGGAATACCTGCTTCACTGTCATATGGATATTCTGTCTTGCATTTTCCTTATCCATCGCTTCTTCCTCACTCATCGGTCCGCGGCAGATGCTAAAATAAGCATCCATACCGGCCTTGTTACATGCCTCCGCATCTTCGGACGTCGCTCCCGTAAATGCAATGACGATCGCGCCATGCTTTTTCGCCATCGCCGCAACACCTGCCGGAGCTTTGCCCATTGCCGTCTGGGCATCCAGCTTTCCTTCTCCGGTAATCACGATATCGGCGTCTTTGATCTCCTCATCCAGACCAAGCTTATCCAGGATATAAGATATCCCCGCGCCCATCGTCGTATTCAGAAAGGTTAAAAAAGCAAATCCCAGACCGCCTGCCGCTCCTGCGCCTTCCGCCTCCGCAAAGTCTTTGCCGGTATCCCTGCGTATCACTTCCGCATACCGGCACAGTCCTTCATCCATCAATGCGATCGCCTTTTCATTCGCGCCCTTCTGCGGACCGTAGATCGCCGAGCTTCCCATCTCACCGCACAAGGGATTGGTCACGTCACACATGATCGTAAAATGACATTCCTTTAGGATCTCAGCCATATGGGAGGTATCCACCTTCGCCACACGCATCATATCTCTGCCGTAAATGCCGGCTTTCCTGCCTTCACTGTTATAAAAATCCACGCCAAGCGCCGTCAGCATACCCAGTCCCCCATCATTGCNNGCTGCCGCCAATCCCGATGATAAACTCCCGGCAGCCATGCTCCGCAGCATGTAAGATCATCTCTCCGACTCCATATGTCGTCGTATTCATCGGGTTCTTGGAGCGTTCCGACACCATGGTGATCCCGGCTACATTTGCCATCTCCATCACGGCAAGCTTTTCCTCCTCCAGAACGCCATAATAGGACCGGACTTTTTCGCCTAACGGACCGGTCACTTCAACTTCCACTTCCTTTCCATGCATACAGGTCATCAAAGCCTCAACCGTGCCTTCTCCGCCGTCCGCCAACGGAAATACCTTTATTTCAGAAGCAAATCCCGTATCTTCTATCGCCTCTTTAATGCAATTGCCTGCTTCCAAAGAAGACATACATCCCTTAAATGAATCGATCGCAACAACCACTTTCATATCTGACCTCATTTCCGCGCCGCATTACACTGCACTGTTTTCCGTAATGTTTTAACGTAACCTGCGAATCCATACCGCAGGCACAATTTTTGTTTGAAAATTTTAAATATCACTCATCGTCCTCTATACGATATGTCATCATTTCATAGCTCAGCCTGCACCCCTCATAGATCCCTTCCGGCAGCAATGCCCTTGCTACCAGCTTGTCCTCTGCATCCGTTCTTTCACATTCCATAAGGTGCGCATAATCTCCGTCTATTCCCGTTACCGTATAAATCTTTTTTTCAAACATGATCTGCCATTCTCCACATTTAGTTTGCATAACTCGTTTGCGTCTCTATTCAAAAACATTTCATCCTGCGCCATCTGTCATATCAGCCTTCTTACGGTTAATATCCCCCGGTACTGCGCATTCGATATTTTGATCCCCGTCCGCACGGAACTTGCATGGACGATCAGGCCGTTGCCGATATAGATCGCTACATGTCCCGGATAACAGATGATGTCGCCCGGCTGTGCATTTTCATAGGCAACCTCTGTTCCGGCGCTTCGAAGGGAATAGGAAGTCCTCGGCACCGTATAGCCAAATTCCTTATAAACACTATATACAAAACCGGAGCAGTCCGCCCCGTCGGTCAGGCTTGTCCCGCCCGGCACATAAGGATTGCCGATAAACTTACAAGCAAACACCGCAATTGACTTTCCAAGATCGCCGCCGTTTGCCGCATAAATCGATGATACATCATAGGTAACCGAGTTGGTGGTCGTAACCCGTCCGCTGTCTGCAGAACCCGCTACCGATTCCTGCGCGGCACGTCTGGCCGCTTCCTCTGCTGCTCGCCTTGCCGCCTCTTCCGCCGCGCGTCTGGCTTCTTCCTCCAATCTTGCGATCTCGGCATTCTGCTCCTCGATCTTTTTCGCATATGATGCCGCCAGCGCCTCCGCATCGGCAATCTGCGCCGCAAAGTCATCGGAAAGCGCCTGCAGTTCCAAAATAACGCCCTCCATATAAGCCTGTTCTTCTTCATAATCTGCCTGAAGCGCAAGCAGTTCTTCCTGCTCCGCCTCCAGAGCAGCCTTCAGCTCCTCTACCTGTTCTATCGTCCTCTGATATTCCGCAAGCATATTTCTATCGTATTCATACAGATCCTGCACATAATCCGCTTTGGTAAGCGCATCGGAAAAGCTTCCCGACTGCATCAGCATCGTAACATAATCCAGCTCTCCGGCTTCATACATATATTGGATCCTGATCTTCATAGCCTCGTACTGCTCATTGGCTGTCGCTACTGCTTCCTCATATCTTGCCTCCGCCAGAACGATCTCCGCCTTTTTATCCTCAACCGCCTGCCGTATCACTTCTACTTCTGTCATAACCGTAACAAGCGCTTCATTGACCTGCTCAATCTCATCGATCACCTCATTCTGCTCCGCCGCCAGTTCCTCCAGCGTCGCCGTCACCTCATCCAGCTCCTGCTGCGTTTCGTCCCTTTCATCTTTGACCTCGTCGATGGAAGGATCCGCATAAGCCACAATCGCCTGTGAACACAGTACGACAAAGAGAGCAGTCGCTATCACTCTAAATACTGTTTTTTTCACAGTCGTCTCCTCCTGCCATTAATAAATCGTCTTAAATCGCCATCATAGACATACATAGATATCATATCATATTTTTAATATGAAAAAAAGACTTTTTGCCACATATAAAAAAGAATTCTAATTACAGAATTTTCTGCTGCAGCATAATAAAAAAGGAGCCGGACACTAATTAGTGTGACAACCCCTTTTTAATAAACCCTACTGATATTATCCCTCCATTAATGCCTTTAAGAGTAATAGATTTTTTTGCGCTTCGATATTTCCTTGTTCAGCAGCCATACGATAATATCTCTCAGCCTCTTCAAAATTTCCGGCTCCCTTCAAAAGAAGTCCAAGACAGAATTGCGCAACAGCAACTCCTTGTTCTGCAGCCATACGATAGTATCTCTCC
>DLOQ01000108.1 GCA_002479655.1 Lachnospiraceae bacterium UBA7480 | reverse complement strand
CCGTCCGGTATAAACATAATCCTCAATGGTGAAATAGGAACTGAACAGGATGTCCGTCGCTCCCTCCGTATCAAAGCCGGCGGATATCCTCTCATCTGCACTGCCTGCCTCCACCTGGCTTATGGATATGGAAACCTCCGCCTCCTCATACTGCTCCGAAAAAGCCTGTGCAGCCTTGGTCAAAAAGGTATAGTTATCGTTCACCTCGCTGTCCCACCCGCATGCAATCTGATACGGAGTCGTCGTAATCACCAGCGTGACCTTCTGCTTTTCCCCGCTGCCGCAGCCTGCAAGCAAACCTGCCAGGGCAGCAATGAGGCATATTGAAATCAGTTGTCCTCTTTTTGCATGATTATCCTTTTTCATTCTCAATGTATTTCCTCAATACCTTTATCAGCGCTTCCATATCCAGTGGTTTGCTTATATGGTCGTTCATTCCGGACTGCAGCGCCTTTTGTCTGTCCTCCTCAAAAGCATCCGCCGTCATGGCGACGATCGGAACCTTCGCTTTTGCTGGATCGGTCAGGGCGCGAATCGCTTTTGCCGCGTCATAGCCGTTCATTACCGGCATCTGCACATCCATAAACACCAGGTCATACCAGCCCGCCTCCGCCGTTTCCACTGCCGTTACCGCCTCCTGACCGTTACTTACAGTTTCCACTGTCAGCTTGAGGTTCTCAAGAATTTCCTGCGCGACCTCCTGATTCCAGAGGTTATCCTCCACCAGAAGGATACGGGAGCCGTGAAAATCCAGAACTGCTTCTTCCCTGGGCCCGGGCGTTGTCTCCGTTTCCTCCTCGCATAGCTTAGACAGCGTCCCCTGCAGATCCGAAAAGAACAACGGCTTGCTGACAAAATCATTCACGCCCGCCTCTCTTGCCTCCTTTTCGATATCCGCCCAGTCATAGGCTGTCAATATAATAATCGGTGCATCGTCGCCCACCTCCATCCGGATTCGTCTTGCAACCTCAATGCCGTTCATATCCGGCATCAGCCAGTCTATGATATAGACATAAAACGGATTCCCCAGTTCCAAAGCTTCCTTGGTGCGGATGACAGCTTCCTTTCCGAATCTTGTCCACTCCGAAAGCATACCAATCTGCCTCAGCATATGGCTGACGCTCTGGCATGCGTTGATATCGTCGTCCACTACCAACCCCCGCAGCCCCTGCAGCTTCTCAATGACAGCGATTTCCTTATGCTCTTTCTGCAGCCTGAATTTCAGGGTAACAATAAATTCGCTGCCCTTCCCCTCTTCGCTGGAAACCCTTATTGTACCTCCCATTGCATCCACGATATTCTTGGTGATTGCCATTCCCAGACCGGTTCCCTGGATGCCGCTTATCGTAGAATTCCGTTCCCTGCTAAAGGGCTCGAAAATTTCATGCAGATATTCCCTGCTGATCCCAATGCCCGTATCTTTTATACGGAAATCATAAGTTCCATATCCATCCTTCGGTGCGCCCTTTTGCACCACGCAGATTGAAATGCTGCCTCCCGGGCGGTTATACTTGATGGCATTGGACACAATGTTGATTAAAACCTGATTTAATCTCAGCTTATCGCAGAAAATGTCCTCATCGGTTACTTCCATTATGTCAATATAAAAATCCAACTGCTTGGTATGAATATCCGCCTGCATCATGTCCCGCAGCGTATGGAGAATGTCCGGAAGGCTTTCCGGCTTTTCCTCTATCTCCAGCTTTCCCGATTCAATGCGGGACATATCGAGCACATCGTTAATGAGAGAAAGCAGGTGGGCGGAGGACTGATAAATTTTCTCAAGATACTCCTTCACCTGTTCCCCCTTGTCTATGTGTGTGATGGCAAGAGAGGTGTAGCCCATAATTGCGTTCATCGGTGTGCGGATATCGTGGGACATGTTATTTAAAAATGTTGTTTTCGCCCGATTACCCTGCTTTGCAAGTTCAAGCGCTTCGCTGATTTCCTTTTGGTGCTTCCTCTCCGTCCTTGCCATAAGCCGTTCTTCCCGAATTATCATTGCAACTGCAAGCACTATCACTGCAACGCTCAAAACCCAAAAGAGCAGATAGAGCATGATAATGTCCTGAACCTGTCCCTTGATGATGGAATCCGGAATCGCCATAATAAAATACCAGGTTTCTTTTTCCATCGGCATAAAGATAAGCAGCTGATCCTCTCCTTCCAGGTTGGTGTACATCATGGAAAACTTTTCCTGTGCCGCCATATTTTCTTGTATTTTCTCTATCGTCCAGCCATCCTTTAAGGTTCCAAGCAGCAGCTTGTCAAAAAAATTGTTCAAATTCTGTGCCGTATAGCTGCGGCTGTTGNNTTGCCCGCCGCATCGATGATATTGCTGTATCCTTCTCCGTCATAGCTTTCTACTTTCAGATTTTCCTGAAGGATGTCGATGTCCATTACTGCCGTAATATACCAATAGGTTTCCCCTTCCACCGTAAAAGGCTCTGTCTCGGCTCCGAAATAGAGCTGCTCCCCAGCGCTGTCTGCATGTGCTTCATTATCCTCTATCCAAAAGACATAATGTGCTTCCGTTTTCCTGCACTGCTCAAGCAAATCCTCATCATAGGCAACCACTTGATTGCTGCTAAGCGTTTTCCCATTCTCCGACACCAGAGTCAGCTTTTTACAGTCGATGATCAGGCTGCACTGTGACAGCGTCAAAAGGAGCTCCTGCTCCGTATTGCATTCCAGCTGTCCAATATAGGTACCGATTCCGTCAAGGATCTGATATTCATTGCTGATATTGCTCTCAACCGCCACTTCGTCATGCAGCGCCATCTCTTCCATATTCTGTATCGCAATATTTTTGATCCGTCCCGTGACCATAACATAAATGCCTATAAAAGTCACGGCTATCACGGCTTTCATAAAAACCGCCATCACAAGCCAGCTTATTTTCCTATTATCTTTTGTTTTTCTCATCATGCTCATGAATCGTTTTCCCATTTTGCCCTGTTCTCCTTAAAGCCGTAGCCTATGATAAAAGTCCTCCAGAGTATCAAAAATCTGCCATGCGCTGCCACACTTTGTTAAAGACCCTTACAATATCAGGATCGTAAAGCCGTCCGCTCTGTTCGTTTATTTTTTGAACCTCTTTTGCCGGATTTTCTTCCTCCTCCATTTTTCCGATCTGTATGCTAAAATCCTCCGCCAGCGCCATAATCCTGGCTTCTAAAGGAATATTCTCCCCCTTAAGTTCCGGACTTCCCGTTCCGTCCCAATGAGCGGAACGATATTTTTCGATGTTGGATGCCATCGCCAAAAGCTTCGATTTTTTTCCGTCTTCCGCAATCTCCTCAAGAAAGCCCGCTCTCTGTAAAGCCTGTCCTGCGCTTTCCATCCCCTGTGCTCCCGCATTCCTGGCAAAGTCCTGCAGCAGGCTTTCTATACTGCAAAGTTCAGCTGCTGACCCGATGGTTTCCGTGAACCTGTCCGTAATTACATTTTCATATTTTGGCAGCAGCTGCAGACTTTGCGACAAAATCCTGCAGCTTTCGCCCACGTTTTTCAAACGTCTGCCCATGCTCCCATCAAGCCTTTCCAGCATTCTGATGACGATAGACAAAATCCTGGTCTGTTCCTCCTCAAGCTGCTTCTGCTGTTTTTCCACCAGCTGGTGCATCATATGATTATAATCCGCCATTTCCCTTTTCATGCGGCTGAAATTCAAGTGGTTATCCACTCGCATGATAACCTCCTCCGCATTAAAGGGCTTGCTGATAAAATCTGCGGCTCCGGCGTCAAAAGCCCTTTCCTTCTCCTCGACAGTATCCAGTATGGAAATAAAAATAACCGGGATCTCTTTTGTCTTCGGATTGCTTTTTACCATCCGGCAGAACGAGAGGCCGTCTATCTCAGGCATTGATATATCGGATAAAATAAGAGACGGCAGTTCCTTTTTTAAAATATTCACCGCTTCCCGCACGCTGAGTGCGCATAAAGTTGTGTAGCCTCTGGCTTCAATGATATTTTTTATCATTTCCACATTCATGCCAATATCATCTACGATTAATATTTTGATTTCTTCTTTCAATCCAGCACCTTCTTTAGCATTTCACTGAGTTTTCCATATTCTTTCATGCTTTTCTCATAGTTTTCCTTTCGGATTGTCATTTCCATCCGCAGTAACTGTTTCTTCAAGTCTTCATCCGCCGGGTCTGTCAATATCTTTATCGTATTGCAGATAAACTCAGCCTTGTCCCATATGTTCATTTCAATAGATAATGCCAGCTTATCCATGCGTTTGCGCAGCTCTTCCAAATTTTCCCTTTCCCCATAGCGAAATATATTGCCGATTTCTTCCTCTGTTTTCTCCTCCTCCGCAAAACTGCCCCAGCTGTCGAAGACTTCCTGCCATTTTTCTTTTTGTTCTGCTTTCTGTCCATTTTTAAGCCGGATGTGGAAAGAAAATACGCTTCCCTTTCCTCTTTCGCTCTCCACATAAATTTTCCCATCCATCAGATCTGCCAGCTGCTTTGAAATGGAAAGCCCCAGCCCCGTTCCTCCATAGCGTCTGGTAATGGAGGCGTCTGCCTGGCTGAAGCTTTGAAACAGCTTCCCAATCTCATCCTTCGCTATGCCGATACCGCTGTCCTTCACCATAAAAAGCAGCTCCGTTCCGTCATGGCTCTGGCTGATCCTGTTTACCGCAACGCTTACATATCCTATGGATGTAAATTTAACTGCATTGGAAAGCAGATTGTTCAAAATATGGGAAATTCCCATCTCATCCCCGACTAAGAATCTTGGTATCTGCTCATCCACATCAACGCTGAATGTCAGCTCCTTTTTTTTGATTTCGCCGATGTGATTGGCGACAATCTTGTCCATCATTTCATAAAAGTCAAACTCCCGTTCCTCAACGGTAAATTTCCCCGTCTCCAGTTTGGAAAAATTCAAAATATTATCAATGGTTTCCGACATATTGTCGCAGCAGTCCAAAATGATCCTCAGTATCTTCCGGCACTCGGAATCTTCCGTCATATTCATAAGTATCTCCGCATGTCCTCTGATGCCGTTTATCGGAGTCCGCAGCTCATGTGTGACATTCGCAGTGAATTCATCTCTCTGCCGCAGGTTTTTCTTTTCTTCTTCCTTTAACTCTTGAAGCTTCAGCGCCATTTCCTTCCGTTCGGTAATGTTCTCCGCTAAAAGGAAAAAATTGCCCGGCGTATCCATCGGAAATAGCTTAATCCTTACAGGGATGCAGGCGCTGTTATTTAAATACGCCGCCGTTTCCTCCCCGTCCTTCATTCTTCCTATGTCAAACGGAATGGTTTCCCCCGTTTCCGTCTGAAACTCCTGTCGGAAAATCCGGGTGATATTGCATCCCGACAGCTCGTTCTCCTGATATTTCAATGTCTCCATGGCCGCCTTATTGGCGAAGAAAATATTCCCTTCCCCGTCAAAAGCCAAAACCAGTTCGCTGATTTCATCAGACAGCCTGCCGGATATCTCTCCCGGTTCTTTTCCGCTTCTCATGACTTTTCCTCCCGCGTAACAAAATGTCCTATCTGTAGGTCGGCAATTTCATATTATCTATAAACAATCCTTGATAATATCAGCAAATATATGATATGTAGTTTTCACTTCTTCTTTTATTGCATCTACCGCCGCCGTATCGACTTCTTCCGGCTTCTTTCCTCTCAGGGCCTCTGTCAGCTCGGACGCCTCCTTATAAAGGGGAAGCAGCCCCAGATTAACGCTGACTCCCTTCAGGGTATGCGCACACCTGAAAGCCTCTTCATAATTTTTACTTTCCAGGCTGCTCATCAGATTATCATAATTGGGATCCTCCGCCAAAAACTTCACCAGATATTTCTCATACATTTCCTCTTTTCCCATAAAAGAGCGGAGTGCGCTTTTGACGTCAGCGCCGTTCTTCTGAAGCTCACTTTTGCATTTCTCGTTCATTGGACTCTCCTTTTATTTTTTATAGTCATTTGTGCAATATACCCCATTTTTGTTTAACGCAAGTACCGTATCTATTTTATCTTAAAATCAAGGCGATTGCAAGCAACAAATATCTTGAGTTTCCGCAGTTTTGTCCACAGAAGCCCAGATTTCCTCGGTAGTTTGACAGCCTAACCTCACTCAGGACTTTCCAAAGCCAGCAATGGCTTTATTTTTTTGTCAATTATCGAATTTATGCTTGCACGTTACTTTTTGATACTGTATAATATAAATATCTTACACAGAAAGGATGGGAACATTTTATGGATTATGATGATTACAGCAAAGCGTGTGATAAGATAAGGGCAAAGAATAATGAATATCTCAATCTTTTTGAACAGGCTCTGATTGAAGATGGTCTTAAGGACAGCACCATTAAGAGACATTTATCGAATACTGATTTCTATATCAATGATTTTCTCCTGTACGAGGAACCTCTCACGATTGACTACGGTATGGGCAGGATTGATTCCTTCCTCGGCGATTTCTTCATACGCAAATGTATGTGGTCTACACCCGGGAATATAAAAAGTACGGCAGCAAGCATAAAAAAGTTTTACAAATGTATGCTGGAGCATGGAATCGTGAAAAAGAGTGACTATGAATTCCTATGTTCTGAAATCAGGGATGGGATGGAAACCTGGCAGGCTGACTGTGCTGCATATAATGATCCTGACGAACCGAATCCATTTGCCTTCTTTTTTGATGGGGGAGAGCTATGAGACTTGGATGGACGAAAAACAAAAATTCTACAACATATCGTGCCGTAAAAACAGTGCGTGTGGATGGAAAAAACAAGACACTTCCCATAAAAACCTTTGGGTCTGATAAATTTATATGTGCAACATATCATGTAACCGATGCCAAGGCCTGGGCGAAAGAGCAGGTTCGGCTGATGAATGAGGCAGAAAAGGCGGACTCCGCAAAGTTCAACATTGAACTCTGCGCCGGAACGGATCTGGTGATGGATGAACAAAGGCGTTTTAATGGCGGATATCTTTTCCTTCAGGATATTTATTATGAACTGGGACTGCATAAGATATGCCGTGCAATCTCTGGCAGACATCCGTTTGAGTATGATCTCAATGACATACTCTCGCGCCTCATCTATACGAGGATTCTTTACTCCTCATCAAAGAAAAGCAGTTTTGAAGAATCCAAACGATTTATAGAGCAGCCGTCATTTGGTCTTCATGATATTTACCGCGCGCTGTCCGTCATGGCGGAGGAATCCGATTACATCCAAAGCCGCCTCTTCAAAAACAGTTCTGCCATTCAAAAGAGAAAGACACAAGTGATTTACTACGATTGCACCAACTTTTATTTTGAAATCGACGCCGCCGAGGACGACAAGCAGTTCGGTAAGAGCAAGGAGAACCGCCATCTTCCAATCGTGGGGATGGGGCTGTTCATGGACATGGACGGCATCCCTATATCCTTCTCTATCTATCCGGGTAACAGAAATGAGCAGATGACTATGATCCCATTAGAAGAAAGGATGCTTTCTGACTTCGGAATGTCAAAGTTCATTGTCTGCACGGATGCCGGTCTTTCATCCGCAACCAACAGGGTTTTTAACACCTATGATAAAGAAGATGGAATGCGTGGTTTCATCACAACGCAGCCGATAAAAACGCTGAAAGCATTTTTGCAGGAATGGTGCCTCTCCGATGACGGGTGGATTCTTGACGGGGATAACTCCGGCAAAAAATATAAGATATCTGAATTAGACGATGAACTGGACAAAGACAAAACCTTTTACAAGATGAGATGGATCAAAGAAGAAGGGATTATCCATACAGACAAAGGTGATAAAAAACAGGTCATCGAACAAAAGCTCATCGTCTCGTATTCAATCAAATACCGCAGCTTTCAGCGTTATGTGCGGCAGGGTCAGATAGATCGTGCAATAAAAATGGTAGAAGCCGGCTATACTTGTGCCGGCAGGAAAAAACAGAACGACCCTAAGCGGTTTATAAAAACCGATCATGCAACAAAAGAAGGTGAGGTGGCGGAAATATCTGCCAGCTACATAGACCAGTCCATCATTGAAGACGAAGAAAAATATGACGGTTTCTATGCAGTGTGCACAAATCTCGATGACAGCATAGGAACTATAGTAAAAGCGAACAAGCGTCGCTGGGAGATTGAGGAATGTTTCCGGATAATGAAGACAGACTTTGAAGCACGTCCTGTATATTTGAAACGTCAGGACAGGATCATGGCTCACTTTATTACCTGCTTTATTGCCCTTATCGTATACAGGTATTTGGAAAGGAAGCTGGACAACAAGTACACCATAGAACAGATTCTGCCAACGTTGCAGGAAATGGATTTCATAAAGTATGAGGGCAAAGGGTATCAGCCGGTATACACAAGAACAGAGATTACGGATGCATTGCATGAGGCATTCGGTTTTTGTACGTCAAAGCAGATTGTTCCCATAGCTAAGATGAGAAATATCTGCTCACAGACCAAGAAATAGATAATGTAACGTGCATTCGTAAAATTTATAAAAGTCTCGTAGTCCGCTATTGAAGCGGTCTGCGAGACTTTTTGCGTCAAAATACTGTCAAAAACAGG
>DLOQ01000034.1 GCA_002479655.1 Lachnospiraceae bacterium UBA7480 | reverse complement strand
TCCACCGCTTTGGCGCAGTCCATCGCCGAACCGCCGCCAAAAGCAATAATACAGTCGCAGGAATGTTCCCCGTAAAGTCCATATGCCTCCGCAACCATGGCGGAAGTCGGGTTCTGCTGTGTCCCGTCATAAACAACCGCGCCCTGCCCGCTATCCTCCAGAATATCCTCCAGCTCCTTTGTCAGTCCCAGCTTACGCACCGCCGCGTCAGTCACCAGCAGTGGCTTATGTAGTCCCTTTGCAGACAAAACCGACGAAATATCCTTCATATGATACAGGATAACAGGATTGCGGTAAGGCAATATGGGAAGCGCAATACGAAATACCTTTTGAAACACACGACAATACAATTTTTTTATCGGATTCATAACAAATATCTCCTTGCAAATAAATCTTGTTTGATTATAATGGAAATCAATAGAAAGTCAATGTCAGGCAGGGAAAATGATACGATTACGCAAAATCGTATCAAAGAAGGCAAGCCATGATCTGCTCCACAAAAGCAGACACGGCATGGAGGCAAAGATGAGCAGAAAAAACAAAAGCGCGGAATTTATCAATGATTGTATTGCCGATGCTCTCCTACAGCTTATGGAAGAAAAACCGATCGAAAAGATCACCGCGCAGGAGATCACCGATCTTGCAGGCGTAGGCAGGGCAACCTTCTTCCGTCACTTCCGTTCCAAAGATGAAATACTGACTTATAAATTGATCCGCCTTTGGAACCGGTGGGTGATTGACCATGACCTTTCAACTGAGGGACATTTTTCCCTTTCCAATACGGAAGACCTGCTCGCTTTCAATCTAAGCATACGCCCATTAATCTGCAAGATCTATGCCGCGGGGATGCAGCATGCCATCTACATGGCATTTTATCAGGTGATGGAACCATATTTCAGTTTTGATCCTTTACACAATTACACCAATAAATTTTATGCTTATGGCGTATTTGCACTTCTGGACGAATGGATCAAGCGGGATTTTGCGGAGACGCCAAAGCAGATTGCCGACATTGTTGTCCACCAGATCGTAGGAAAGGATGTACCGGTCACCTGATTAGTATCAGTTCGGCAAAAACAGGGAGCCCGCAGGCTCCCCGTCAAAACTCATATAAAACACAGCTATTGATCCAGTTTCCTTATTTCCCGGTTGAAGCAGGATGCCAGACTCACCAAAAAGCCACATACTCCGGTACATAAAAACATCGCCGCCATGCCGCTTCCGGCGCCATTCCCTACAATCTTCCCCAGCGTTCCCGCCAGTTCACTTTTCGAATCCATAAAGGGTTCAAAAACATAATCGGCAAGACAGCCTCCAAGGATAATGCCAACCGGAATCGTGCTGTACTGGATGGCATTCCTGACTGCAAATACCCTTCCCTGCATGGTTTCCGGGATCTTACGGTACATGATCGTATTCTGATTCGCCATGATAAAAGGGCTCGGCAGGCTGGCAGCAACCGCGGCAGCCGACCACCAGAAAACATTTCTNNAATGCAGCCGAAACATAAATTGCCACCGCCTTATGACGGCTCTCCTTTTTCACGGAAACAATGATTCCTCCGACGATCCCGCCGATTCCCATGCAGGCATTTACCGTACCGAGCGCAATACTGTTTCCTGCGCTTCTTGCCAGAATCATCGGCGATAAAATATTCTCATAAGTAAGCCGCGAAAAAAAATTGATCAGCGCCATCGTCAGCATGATATATAAAATGCCTTTTTCTCTTTTCAGGAAAGCGAAGCCCTCTGCCATCCCGTCAAACGGAGAGCCATGTTTTTTATCCTGCTCCCGCTCCGGGATCGCAATAAAAAACAATAATGCGCAAAACGCAAATGCAAAGCTTGCCAAGTCTATCAGCAGAACGCTCGGAAACCCGCCCGCCGCAAAAAGGAATGCCGCCAGCATGGGGCTGAATACCACGATAAGGTTATTGGAAAAAGAATTCATCCCGCTCACATTGGAAATCTTCTCCTTCGGCACAAGCCACCCCGTTGCCACTGCGGATGCCGGCTGCTGGAAAGCATTCGTCATGCCTATTACTACATTCATAACATAGATCATCCAGACCGACAGTTTCCCTGTAAGCAGGAACACCAGCACCGCCAATGAGCCGGCTGCCGCAATGCTGTCCGAAACCAGCATGATCGATTTTTTCTTATGCCTGTCTATAAAGCTCCCGACAAACAGGCTTAACAATACATACGGCACATAGTTGCAAAAGGACATCAGCGAAACAGACATTGCCGAATGGCTCTGCTCATATGCCCATAATACCAGCGCAAATCCCGTCATGGAGCTTCCCGGCCCGGATACGCTCTGGCTTAACCACAAAATGATATATTTCTTAAATGATTTTTCTTCCATTGAATTTTCTCCATTCTATTCTTTATTTTTCTAAGAATAAATGTACAAAATCCAATGCGGACGATCATTTTTTACCTCTGTACAAATTTCGTCCCATCATCAGACTTTGTACAGAGTCCTTTGCTTAAATCAATCAACAGACGGCAAAGCATCGTTCCCACCTCCTTCAGCTATCTTATACTCAATATAATACATCAACATACCCCAAGGAATCAAATAGATTTAGATTTTATTGTGCGGAATTTGCCAGCTCGATTCACCATTTGCTCATCTCCTTGCCAAACTGAAATACTAAACTGGTTATATTTCTTTTATTTCATTTTGTCAATTTAACTTGAAATAATTATCGTATCCTTTGCAAATCCCCAATATAAGTAAAGTCCCAATATAGCATTAAAACCCGTAGCTGCAAAATCGGTTCTTAGTTCCATCAGACCTTCAACCGTCTTGACCAGCTTTTAACTGCAAACGGCATACACAAGACGCCAATCAAAACCGGAACGGTAATCAACAGATATGGCGACCACACATATTTCCCAAAGATATGAAACGTATTTGTACGGAAAACCTTTCCTTGAAAGCTCCACGGGTATAATCCGTTATATATATAATAACGAAATATTTCCCTCATATGATCAAAACTCAATTGAATTTTTATCAAATCCAGTATCACAAAATAATATGCAACACCTACACATATGAATACTGCTTATCTGTTCCCCGTAATATAAAATCGCATTCTAACTCCTCAAATGTAAGCGGAAGCATTTCAAACTCCAGATAGCGTCCTGTCAGTTTTGTGACAAGCTCTCCACTTAGTAAATATGAGACATGGCACCCTGAAAGATAACAAAAAGGCTGAACATTTCTGCTCCGCCTTTTCACTTTGTTTACATATTTAAACTGATTCTTTTCTCACTTGTCGTCATAATGTCCTTTGCAATGTGAAATATACAGACGTCCGTCTTCCATATGATATACAAGACGATCTTTTTCATTGATGCGTCTGCTATATTCCCCCTGCAAATCCCCTTTCAGGGGCTCCGGATCTCCGATGCCATGCATCACACCATTACGTTCGATATCTTTGATCAACTGATTGATGCGTTTGAGAGTCTTCTTGTCCTGCGTCTGCCAGTACAGATAATCCCTCCAAGCGTCATCCGACCATATTTTCTCACTCATCGTCAGCCTCTATCAGCTCATGAACAGTACCTTTACCGGCACGAAGTTCCTTGACTGATTTTAAGATATAAGCCTGATTTTCTGCGCTATAAAAAGGATCCTCCTGCTTTATTTCAAATGGAATTCTTCTTTCGCGCAGTACGGTCTTCACATAAATGTTTATTGCGGCAGACGCTGTAAGACCAACAGATGAACAAAACGAATCAAAATCAACTTTATCATTTTCATCAACGCGGGCTGTAAGTGTTGATAATGCCATAATAAAACCTCCTCTCGTGGGCTCTTCTCAATCATAGCACTATTGTAATACAAAAGCAAGCGTTCGTGTTCATTTTGCAAATTTTTACAAAATACTACATGAGTCTACATGAGTCAATACATGATGTGAGTATGCTGGATATGTAAAATATGAAAATAAGTCAATACTCTTCTTCCATGGAATATCAAAAAAGGAGCCTGCGCGGCTCCTCTCCTGAAGTCCATTTCCCGATTTGTCTTATCATTCTTTTTTTGTCTGCACCTCAACATTAGTATTTGCGCTTGCAGCAGACTTGACCTCAACACTGCCATTATCTTCTTCCGAAACAACATTTGTTTCGTTCTCTTTTTCCTCTTCTTTCTTATCCTGCGTCTTATCTGTCTTATCCTGTTCATCCTTCTGATAATCTGATATGGTATCTTGTGTTTCTTTTACCTTGTCGCTTATATTTTGGGTAATGTTGTCAATCTTTTCCTGCAAGTCTGCCTTTTCCTCCTCCGTTTGGGCGGTACGCAATTTCCCCTGCAAGTCTGTCCGCACTTTCTTCATACCTGCAATCTGTTCTTTTGCAGTGGAAAGAGAAATGATCACTCCCGTATCTGCTTCGCCTGTTTTCTGATTTCCGCCAATCATATCATCAAAAGAAGATTGTTTCTGCTGTTTTTCTCTGCGCAGTTCCATCTGATGCTGCCTTAACTGCACATTCAAGTCACTGATCTGCTGCTGTATTTCCTGCCGCTTCGCCATCTTTTCTTCCTGCGTCATATTCTTGTTGGAAGAAAGCTCCTGCAGCTGCTTCTGTGCATTGGCAATCTGACTCTGAATGTTCTTGCTGTAAGAGTCCGTTGCCTGATTCATTCCTATCTGCCCCATCTGTGTATCTGCTCCACTGATACCGTTAATTGTCATTTTCTTTTTCCTCCTT
>DLOQ01000185.1:7286-9430 GCA_002479655.1 Lachnospiraceae bacterium UBA7480 | reverse complement strand
CCGGCGGCAAAGATGCCTTCCCGGCTGGTCTTTGTATCTTCTCCGGCGATGATATATCCTGCTTCATTCAGCTCCACCAGCCCGTCAAATATTCGGGAGACAGGGCGGATGCCGACGGCGATAAAGATCCCGCCTACAGGATAGCCGGTCAGCTTTCCGGTCAGGCGGTTCTCTACGGTGACGCCCTCGACTTCTTCTTCCCCTTGGATAGAAGAAACGACGCTGTCCCACAGGACTTCCACATTGGGAAGCGACAGCAGCGCTTCCTGAAGGGATGCCGCGCCCCGAAGTTCGTGCCTGCGGTGGATCAGATAGACTTTTTTGCAGAGCCTTGCTAAGAATATGGCATCTTCTAAGGCAACGTCGCCTCCGCCGACAACTGCCGTCACGCCGTCGCGGTAAAATGCCCCGTCGCAGGTGGCGCAGTAGGAGACACCCATTCCCGACAGCCGTTCCTCGTGTTCTAAGCCCAGCTTTGCGTGGACTGCGCCCGAAGCGATGATCAGCGTCTTTGTCTCATATTCCGATTTATCTGTTATTACGCGTCTGCCGCCTTCTTCCCAGACGATCTCCCGGACTTCCTCCGATATGATCTTTGCGCCAAGCTTTGCGGCATGCTCCTTCATCTTTGTGCCAAGGTCATAGCCGCTGATACCCGGCAGCGCCGGATAATTATCAACTTCATAAGTGGTCAGGACTTGTCCGCCGGGGCCTGCCTGCTCCAGGACCAGCATATCTAATCTGGCGCGCATCGCATAGATCGCTGCGGATAAGCCCGCGGGACCTGCGCCGATGATAATGACGTCATACATGGTGTTTTCCCTGCCTTCCGTAGTTTTGAACCGTGGTTTGGTCTTATTTATAATGTATCATAATATATTTTTCTACAGGCTTCAAGAGTTTATGCCAAGGATGAAACAAACGGTAATTTTATTGTTAATGCTTTCCAGTATGCAGAATCTTGACTATTTTAGCAGAAAATGATACTATTGCAATATATAACATGGAGGAAATTATGCTTCGGGAAGATTTGGGAATGCTCCTGTTGGAAAATACCATACAGATGGTGCTGGTATTTGACGATAAGGGCGTGATTACATATGACAATACCGCCGCACGGGAAAAACTCGGATATGAGGGCGGAATGTGCGGATTATCTATAAGCAGCGTGTTCCCAGGCATATTTTCAAAAGAAGACGGACAGCAAAATGTCCTTTCCGCAGTTAATGAACTCCATCGTATGACTGCATACCGCAAAAACCAGACCTGTTTTCCTGTGGATATCAAGATTGTGCAGGAGCAGAGGTCAGGCGTTTTTCTATGCATAGCAAATGATGTTCTGGAAAAGGAATATTTAAGCCGGAATCTGGAGCAGGCAAAGCAGGAAGCGGAGGCTGCCCTGCGGGTGAAATCAGAATTTGTTGCCAACGTCACCCATGAACTGAGGACGCCGGTCAATGGCATTCTGGGACATATCAGGGAATTGCTTCCGGAAGAGACCGAAAAGGAAAAGCTTGGAAAGCTTCACCTGATCGAGCGCTGCTGCGAAGAGATGAATAAGATCATTAACAATATCCTGGATTTCTCCAAGCTGGAGGCAGGGAAATTTGTATTGGAGCCGCGCCGGTTCCAGTTTCGCAGTATGATAGATTATGTGACGGCGAACCATAAGGGAAGGATCACGGAGAAGGGACTGGATTTCTTTGTGACGGTCTCGCCGAATGTTCCGGAATATATCGTGGGCGATGAACTGCGTATCGTGCAGATCCTGAATAACCTTTTGTCCAACGCCTTGAAATTTACCAGCGTGGGAAAGATCACGCTGGAGGTGGTTATGACTTCCCAGATGAAGGATTCGCAGGAATTGTTCTTTCTGGTGGGAGATACCGGCATCGGCATTGCGCCGGAGGATCGTGATAAATTATTTCAAAGCTTTTCCCAGGTGGATGCTTCCACGTCGCGTAAATACGGAGGAACCGGATTGGGACTTAGCATATGCCGTCAGCTGGTAGAGCTGATGGGAGGAAGTATCGATGTGCAGAGCGAAAAAGGAACGGGGACCATGTTTTCTTTTTCCATATGGGTAAAGAGAGACCCCGAAGAAACAGGCGAGGGATCGGCAGTCAATATTACCATGCCGAGAC
>DLOQ01000185.1:1163-7271 GCA_002479655.1 Lachnospiraceae bacterium UBA7480 | reverse complement strand
CATATGGAACCCCTGCCAATCTTGACGTGCTGCAGAGAAATATGTCTAAATTGATCCTCTCTGTAGAGATGGAGAATTGGGAAAAGGCTGAAATGTTTATGGAAACGATCAGACAGCTTACCGCAGATGCCCCGCAAGAGGTAAGCAGGGCGGTGTTGCGGCTGAAAATGGCTATCCAGAAGGCAAATTATGAAAAGATCTCCGCGGGAATGGATGCCTTGAAAGCGCTGATAGAGATACGGGAGGAGTGATGCGTTGAAGGGTTATGAAAAAAACACGGGAAATGCAATTGTTCTGATCGTGGATGACGTAGAGATCAACAGGGAGATCCTGGATGGGATCATAAAGGATATGGGTTATAGCACGGTGCTTGCGGAAAACGGCGCACAGGCGCTGGAACGCATCCGGGAGGGACTGCCCAATCTGGTGCTGACGGATATCTCCATGCCGGAGATGGACGGATATGAGCTGTGCAGCGCGCTGAAGGCGAATGTTGAGACAAGGGATATCCCCATTATATTTATCTCCGCGTTTGACGCCACGGAAGATATCGTAAAAGGCTTCGGCATTGGCGGTGGTGATTATATCACAAAGCCCTTTATACCGGAACTGGTACGCGCAAGAGTCAAGGTTCATCTGAAGCTGTATGAAGCAACCCTGCAAGTCAGGGAAGCCAACCGGCGGCTTCAGGTCTCGGTCAAGGAGCAGCTTAAGCAGATGGAGCAGGAAAGAAAGGATATGCTGTATGCGCTTGCCGGCGTGGCTGCGGAATATTCCAGTCACGGAAAAGATTACATAGAAAGGATGCGGCATAACTGTCGTGTCCTGGCACAGAGTATGCAGATATCCCCATTGTTTGATGATGTGATCTCGGACAGTTTTGTGGATGTTGTGGAACTGGCTGCGCCGTTGTGCGATATCGGCAATATCGGCGTGCCTCAGGATATCCTGCAGAAAAAAGGCGCGCTGGATCAGGAAGAACAGGCGGTGATGCGCGAGCATACACGGATAGGAACAAAGCTTTTAAAGGATCTTAAGGTGAATAATGAATTTATGCAGATCTCCATGGATCTGACGCATTATCACCATGAGAGCTGGGATGGGAGCGGGTATCCCGAAGGAAAAAAGGGGAACGAGATCCCATTGGCGGCACAGATCGTTGCCATGTCAAGTATTTTTTGCGCCCTGACCGAAGACAGAAGCTTCCGAAACAGCTACAGCAGGGAGGAAGCGCTGGATATTATGAGACAGGAGCAGGAACAAAAATTTAATCCCGATGTTTTTAATATATTTTGTAAGGTTGCCAGACAGCTTCGATGAACGGGATATGTCCGGTAGAGAGGCGTATCTGGAAAATATGATTCAAAACGGAGGACTAGGGCGATGATGACAGATGAGGAGTTTTTGAGGATTACCACATATGTAAAACGGCGCTACGGAATCGATCAGGGACAGAAAAAAGTCATCGTGAACGGCAGGCTTGAAAATTATATAAAAGCAGGAGGCTGGGGAAGTTATACCGCCTTTATGGATGCTCTGGAAAAAGACAAATCCGGAAAATTGGAAAAAGACCTGCTCAATATGCTTACAACGAATTATACCTATTTTATGAGGGAGTTTGAGCATTTTCAATTTTTTAAAAATCAGGTGCTCCCGTGGGCGAAGCAAAAGGCGGAGAAAACCAAAGATCTGCGGATCTGGTGCGGCGCAGCTTCTACGGGCGAAGAACCGTATATGATCGCGATGGTGATCAGGGACTTCTTCGGACTGGATCACCAGTCGTGGGACACAAAGGTGCTGGCGACGGATCTCTCCACGCGGGCGCTGCAGCAGGCGATGGCGGGCGTGTACAACGAAGAACAACTGAAAAACATGCCGGAGCAATGGATCAGGCATTTCTTTAAAAAGACAGGACAGGGGACATATACCGTAACAAACGAACTAAAGGAAGAGGTTTTGTTCCGTCAGTTCAATCTGATGTCACCTTTTCCGTTTAAAAAGAAAATGCATACTATATTTTTGAGAAATGTTATGATATACTTTAATGTCACGGCGGTTGCCCATAAACTTGAAGATATCTTTTATTTTCTGAGAGAGTCCCATCCCGAACATGTGCCGCACCTGAAACTGGTGGAGCATGTGTTGGAAGTAGCGGATTTCATTTCGGGTGAGATGGATAAGATCCGCAGCGGAAGTTCAGCAGATGGGGATCCTGCGAAGATACTCAAGAGATTGAACAGCTTTTTGGAGACCATTAAGAATGGCGCAGGCGAGGATGTGGAAGTACCGGAAAATGTGCATGAAGAGCCGAAGCAGTTTTATATTGCGCCGGTTGCCACTGAGGCAAGCAATTTCTTCAAGGTCTACATCACATTTTCACCCGATACGGTCATGGCGAATATACATGCCTATAAGATCGTATATGCGCTGAAAGAGATCGCGGAAGATCTTCTGTATTATCCGGAAGATATTCTTTCCGATGAGGAAAGCGGCGACAATATTTTGAAGGAAGGCTTCAGAATGTTGGTTCAGACGCAGTCTTCGGAGGAGGAGATCAGGGAGCTGATCGGTATCGGTTATGATATCAAGCAGGTGGATATCTATGAGTGTAAAGCGGAGGAATTTTTACAGGGCTTTGATTTCGGAGACCCGACAGCGCCGCCGCAGACTGTACCGGAACCTGAAGCGGAGAAGGTTGAGGAAAAAGCGGAAGACGAGGGCACTCAGGCTGAGGAAGCTCCAAAACCGCAGAAACCGCAGATCGCGCCTGGTGACTTTGTCATCCAGTCCAAGGAACCCGGTAAGCATAAGAAGCTGGCTAAGGATAAGCATAAGAATGAAAAGGCGGCCTTTATCAGCGTTAATGTCACAAAGATGGATCAGCTGATGGATCTGATCGGCGAGCTGGTAATTTCGGAATCCGTAGTATTGCAGAATCCCGATCTGAAGGTTCCCGGTTTAAATCTTGCGAACTTTAATAAAGCGGCGGCACAGATGTCAAAGATCTCTACGGATCTGCAGAATGTGATCATGTCCATGCGTATGGTGCCGTTGACCAATCTGTTCCAGAAGATGAACCGTATCGTATTTGACGTTTCAAGAAAACTGGAAAAGGATATTGACTTTGTCATGGTCGGTGAACATACGGAGGTAGACAAGAATATCATCGAGAATATCTCCGATCCGTTGATGCATCTGGTGCGTAATGCGGTAGATCACGGTATTGAAACCAAGGAGGAGTATGCGGAGAGCGGTAAAAAGGAGAGATCAACGGTTACTCTTTCTGCAAAGACCGAAGCCGGAAAAGTATGGATCAGTGTGACGGACAACGGAAAAGGCATGAGCCGCGATAAGATACTTTCCAAAGCCAGAAAACAAAAGCTCCTGGATGAAAATAAGGCGGACAGCGAGTATACAGATAGGGAAGTATTTCAGCTTGTTACGCTGCCGGGCTTTTCGACCAACGAGCAGGTGACGGAATATTCCGGACGAGGCGTCGGCATGGATGTGGTGGTACAGAACATTCAGGCGATCGGCGGCACACTGGAGATAGAAAGCAAGGAAGGCTTTGGAACCACAATGACGTTAAAGATTCCTTTGACACTGGCGATCATAGATGGTATCGTAATGGAAACAGAGGATTCTTCTTTCGTAGTAGAAACTGGAGTAATCAAGGAATTTGTCAGCGTAAGGGAGAATATGATGATTCATGAGCCAAATGGCGATGAGTATATCATGATCCGTGGAGAGTGTTATCCGGTTCTCAGACTGGGAGAATGGTATGGACTGAAGAAATGCTCCAAATCAGTCGAGGATGGCATGATGTTGATCTTTGAGGTGGAAGGAAAAACGGTATGCCTGTTTGTAGACAGACTGATCGGCAAACAGGAAATTGTTGTAAAACCGATTCCATCCTATATTAAGAAGGTTAAAGGATTATCCGGCTGTACGCAGCTGGGTGACGGAAGCATCGCGCTGATACTTGATCCGGTAGGATTGATTGAATAAACTACGAAAGGAGGTGCATGAAATTATATGGATGCAATAACTGAATTAAATAGTCCGACAGAGCGGGATGAAAGTAATGCTTCCAACGAGCATGACGCGCAAAAAGGAAAGTACATGACATTCAAATTGGGAAGCGAGTATTTTGCGCTGAAGATCCAATATGTAAGTGAGATCATATGTTTTCAGGCAATCACAGCGATCCCCGATACAGAGGATTATATCAAAGGCTTGATCAATCTGAGAGGAAAAATCATTCCTGTCATTGATGTAAGACTTAGATTCAAGCAAGAACCTCTTGAATACAATGATAGGACCTGTATTATGGTCATCAATGTAAAATCTACGGTGGTAGGGTTGATCATAGAAAAGATCTCCGAAGTCGTAGAGATTCAAGAGGAAAATATTCTGCCGCCGCCAAGAGTCGGAAAGGCAGATAAGATGCAGAATAAATATGTTTACGGGATCGGAAAGGTAGGGGATACCGTAAAGCTTCTGCTGGACCCGGATAAGCTGATAAATGACGCGGACTTATCAGCTATGGAACAGACAAGTGATCAAAATGAAGAAGGAGAGGTGTAATTATGAAAGACATGAAGATGAAAACAAAAATGGTTATTGGATTTATTATTCCGATCGTGTTTACAATTATTAATGTAATCTTTGGAATGATGTCCGTAAGCAGTATCAACAAAATCGTAGTGGAAATGCAGAATGAACAGGTCGAGGTCGTTGAGGCAAAGATGGAGGAGATCGGCGCAGATAAGGCAAAGGCAGAAATACTGGCTGACACTTTGGAAACTACGGCAACTGATGATATAGAAAATATCAGCAGCAGAGCTATGACCTCCAATATGATCAGCTTTGGCTTAGTGATCATTTCAGTCATCATAACCGTTATCATTGCCATTATGCTGATCAAGATCATCAACAAATCTGTAGAGCAGTTGTCCAAGGCTGCAAAAGAGATCGCTGCCGGACGTGTGGATATCGAATTGGTTAAGTATCATAATGATGAATTTGGCGAATTGGTGGATGAGTATCAGCATGTTATCAATAACACCAAATATCAGTCCAAGGTTGCAGAGGAAGTGGCAAATGGTAATCTTACCATTAATGTTAAGCCGGCATCTGCTGATGACGTGCTGGGTAATTCCCTGAAGAAGCTGGTAGAAGAGAATCATCGGGTTCTGAGCAATATCAATGATGCAGGATATCAGGTTACGATCGGGGCTTCCCAGGTGGCAAGCGCAAGCCAGTCTCTTGCACAGGGAACAACTGAGCAGGCAAGCGCGATCGAGCAGATCACGGCTTCTATTGATGAGATCACGGAAAAGACCAAGCAGAATGCTTCACAGGCGAATGAGGCTGCAAAACTGGTAGCAAACGCTATTCAGGATGTAAAAGAAGGAAACGCGAAGATGCAGGATATGATGGTGGCTATGGAAGATATCAATAAGTCTTCTGAGAGCATTTCCAAGATTATCAAGGTAATTGACGACATTGGAATGCGGCTGTGGAGGCTGCAAGAGCAGGAGAGGCAGGAAAAGGCTTTGCGGTAGTAGCGGAAGAGGTTAGAAGCCTTGCTGCAAAGAGTGCGGCTGCTGCATCTGAGACAGCGGAGATGATTGAAGGATCAATCAGCAAGGTTAATCTGGGTTCCAGGATCGCAGATGAGACAGCAAAGGCGCTGGAAGTAATTACCAATGTCGTTGAACAGAGTGAAGTGCTGATCAACAATATTGCGCAGACATCCAACTATCAGGCAACGGCAGTTGCTCAGGTAGATCAGGCGATCACACAGGTATCACAGGTAGTACAGACCAACTCTGCTACCAGTGAGGAGTGTGCTGCGGCAAGTGAGGAGCTTTCCGGTCAGGCTACCAGGATGAGAGAAATGATTTCCATCTACCAGCTTGGTAATAAGGGAACTTCTTCATCGGGTTCTGATTCTTATGATTCTTCATCTAGCGAAAATGAGAAGATCATTTCCCTTGGAGATAACTTCGGCAAGTACTAATTACTTAAATAAATGGGAAATAAAAGCGGCTGCATGAGCGTTTCATGCAGCTTCTTTTTATGTGCAGGCCCGCATATGGAAGT
>DLOQ01000185.1:0-1146 GCA_002479655.1 Lachnospiraceae bacterium UBA7480 | reverse complement strand
GGTCATTCCCCTACTCGATTTATTAAAAAATCGAGAAAAGCTTGACAAATATTACGTTCAATGTTATATTGTCACATATAACGTAACAATTTTGTAATATTTGCAGTCAAAACTGTAATAATTATAGTTAGGGGATGTATATTTGTGAAAAAGAAGATAGTAATAATTGCATTGACGGCGGTGTCCGTGGCGGCGATGCTTGCTGTCGGATTTGGAAATAGTGAAGCAGAAGCGACAAACGTAAGGAGCGCGCTTCCGGTATGCGGCGCGGCGCTTGCGTTGGACGAGGGGCTGGATATCAATGAGATTTATGTAGAGCCGACACAGGCTGCGGAGATTTCTCAAACAATTGCAAGAAACGCGTCATCAAATGGATTTTTACAGGCAGGCGTGGAAGAAGTCCTGCTGATGGATACAGAAGTCAGCAATAATGAAACCGTTCCTGAAGAGATGGCTGCCGGTGATGTTGTTTCNNTGTGACAGCTGCTCAGAATACCATTAACGCTTCCGCAGTTGCCGATTCGCTTGCGATGTCGATTCAGGTCGGCGCTGAGCGTTCGATGGAGATGAGGGAAGCTATGGATTCGACGAAGGTCGAAGTGGTGTCTCAGGAAAACAAGGATCTTGATCCGGAGAATTTCAGCGATCTTGTGATTGCGCAGGTAACTAATTATGTCAATGTAAGGGATATTCCCAGCGAAGAAGGAGAGATCGTCGGCAAGCTGTATGATGATTCTGTCGGCAATTTTATAGAAGAAGAAAACGGCTGGTATAAGATCACATCAGGAAGATGCACCGGTTATGTCAAGGCGGAATACTGCGTGACAGGGGAAGCGGCGATAGAGCTTGCAAAAGAGATAGGCACAAGAGTGGCTACAGTCAATACGACTACATTGAAGGTGCGTACGGAACCGAGTATAGAATCTTCCGTGCTTGGACTTGTTCCCATGGAAGAGGATCTGAGCGTTTTAGAGGAACTTGACGGCTGGGTCAAGGTTTCCATAGAAGAGGGCGAAGGCTATGTCTCCGCTGACTATGTGAAGTTAAGAACGGATTTTGTTGTGGCTGAGTCTAAGGCAGAAGAAGAAGCCAGACTGGAAAAGGAGCGTCAGGAACGTGAGGCGGCACAGGCGGCGGCACGCGCGG
>DLOQ01000073.1 GCA_002479655.1 Lachnospiraceae bacterium UBA7480 | reverse complement strand
AGGAAAAATATGATTGGTACTGCCGCAATCAGAAAAGTAACCGCCGCTGCCGCCCCGGCACGGGCTGTGCCGCCCGCGGTGATCTGCTGCAGCGAAAACTGTAGCGGCTTTAACTGCTCATCCCGCAAAAACAGCGCGCCTGTATTGGACCACATCTGTTGAAATTGAAAGATAGCCAGCGTAAGCCATGCCGGTTTTACATTCGGCATCACAATCTTCCAGAAGATAGTAAGCTCATTTGCTCCATCCAGCCTCGCCGACTCCATCAGGGAATCCGGCAGCTGTTCCATAAACTGCTTCATCAGGTAAAGACCCATACCAAAGCTCCATGCCGGCAGGATCAATGCCAGATAATTATTATTGATTCCCAGCCAGGAAATGATCATATACTGGGGGATCTGCGTAACCGTCCAGGAAAACATCATGGAAAGCACTACCATAGAAAAGAGAATATCCTTTCCGGGGAACTTATGCTTTGCCAATGGGTAAGCTGCCAGAGACGCGCATATTACATGCCCTACCATACCGCCTGCCGTAATAATGATTGTATTTAAAATATATCTGGAGAACGGAACCCAGGTATCATTCATCAGCACAAACAGGTCTGTGAAATTCTCCAGCGTCGGATTTCTCACAAACAGCTTTGGCGGATATTGGAATAACTCATCTAACGGCTTCAGGCAGTTATTGATGATCATGACCAATGGCAGAGCCATAAATACTCCACAAAAGATCATCAGCGCAAATAATAAGGTATTACCTGCCATAGAACGGTTTAACTGCTTCTCGCGTCTGCGCCGTCTGAACTTGATCTTAGCAGGCGCAGATGCCCCCCCGTCTGACAATTTTGCTTGCTTAGACATTATTCGCCCACCCTCCTTAAAATTCTCTGCACCAGCTTATTCGTGCCAACCATCAAAAGGAACAGAACTGTTGCAACCGCAGATGCATAACCCATCTCAAATCGTGTGTTGCCATAATCCAAAAGGTGTGTTACAACAGTTGCCCCGGCATAATTGACGGAAGGATTGCCCGCCAGCTGCACGGAGATATCTGCAACAGCAAAGGACTGTGTAATCTGCATAACCGCGCCAAACATCAGCTGCGGTTTCATCGCCGGAAGCGTCACATACCATAACTCCTGCCAGCGGTTCTTAACACCGTCCAGCGCGGCAGCCTCATACAGACTCCTGTCAATCGTCTGAAGGCCTGCAATAAAGGAAAGAAAACCAGTACCAAGCGACAGCCAGAGCTGTACGACGATCAGGCACGGCATGATCCATTTTGCCGTCTTCATCCATAAAATTGCCTCATTAATGACATCATATTTTAACAACAGACCATTCAGATATCCATATCTGTCACCGGTTAAGATCAGATTCCATACCAGATAAGCATTGCCGCAGATCGAAGGTGCATAAAAAATCAATGTCAGGAAGGAACGAAGCCATCCCTTAAATTCATTGATGATCCATGCAAACAACAGACACAGGAAATAGCTGACCGGTCCGGTAACAACTGCAAATAACAAGGTATTTTTTAAAGAAATCAAAAACACGTCATCGTCCAAAAACAGCTTGACATAGTTTTTCCAGCCAACCCATTCAGGCATTTCCAGCATATTAAAATAAGTAAAGCTGAGCACTATGGACATCGCCACCGGCAGTACCGTAAAAAAGAAAAACAGGATAAAATACGGTGACATCATACCATAAGACCATCTCGCACGACGGATCCGGTAAGAAAGCGTAGCCTGCTTCTTTGCAACTGCCAGAGCTTCTTCTGAAATAGCATTCTCTTCTGTTTCCGGCTTCTCCGTCATCTCATCAGCTGCCTTCCTGCTGTCGGCGGTCTCCACATCATTTAACTTCTGCGTTTTCTCTGCCAAATCCATCCCCTCCTTTCTCAATCATCCAGAATCGGAAGGCCAAGCTCTTCCCGTTTATAATCAATCTCAGCATTGATATACTCTACTTTTTCCATCAGCGATTCTCTTGGCGTCGCCGTATTAGTATCTGTCGTAACCGAATAAAATGCATTGTTCACATTTCGCCAGGTATAATATCCGCCCGGAACCTGCGGGATGCCCTGCACCTGTTCAAACTGTTCCATCAGTGCCTCGTAAGCGTCTACCTGCCATGACAAATTACCTAATGCCTCAATGTTGGCTGTTGCCACACGTCCTGCAGCACCCATCAGGCTTTCCATCTCGCGCCCGTACAGCGTCTGGGTCTCCGCCGACGTCCACCACTTTAAAAACTCCCAGCTTTCTTCCGGATATTCGGTATCCGCCATGATCATATCGGCAACACCGATACTTCCGGTGGTATGGTTGATCGTACCATCCTCCTGCATGATGCCGGGCACCACCGTAAAATCCCAAAGTCCCTCGATATCCGGAGCCGATACCGCAAGATTATTAAACACGGTATAATCCGCGATAATAATCGGACATTCTCCTGTACGGAAACGTTCTTCCACGCTGGTCTCTTTATCCAGCTTGTAATCCGTATAGAACTCGCAATATTCTTTAAATGTATTGACAGCGATATCATCATCTAACGCTGATGCCATACCGTCATGAGAATAGTAAGTTCCTCCGTTTTGGAACAGCAGCATGGCAAATACCTGTTCGCCCGGCAGCATGCCAAATTCCATCTGGTTCTTAGAAAGGACAGTCATGGCAACTTTAACGTCGTCCCATGTTCTGGGCACCTCCAGACCAATCTCCTGTAAAATATCCTTACGGTAAAACATCATCAGAAATGTCTGCGTATCCGGCAAAGCATAGGTTGCGCCATTGTAGGTAAACGGAACAAGCGCACTGTCCGAGAACCTTGAAACAACTTCTTCATAATCCTCAAACTGCGTCAAATCCAGCACGGCGTTACGAATGCCATAATTGACCGGCGTATCATTAGCGGCGCTTACCATAGTTGCATTGCCCTGCGCCGTGGCCACCTGCGTAGGTCCTACCTGAAGCGCCACATCGGGACCCTCTCCCGCCAGCGATGCTTTAAGAAGCGTACTCATATCCACCAGCTGGACATTAACATTAATATTTGTTGTACTTGTGAAGGATTCATCAATAAGATTTTTAATAACATTGGCCTGATCCCGTCCGGTGCCAACCCAAAGTGTAATGGTAGTCCCTTCCGTATCGCTGTCTGCAATATTACCGATCTGGTTGTAATCAATAATAAAGGAATAGAACAGCCTTTTAATCTCATAAATCAGTCTGCTGAACCAAGATGCGCCGGCAGCCTTCGGTTCTGAACTGTCAGAATAAACATAGAGCNNTGTCAACCTGCAGCGGCTGGACAACAACCTGTGTGATCCAGTTACCGCAGGCGCGTACATTGATCTTATAAGAATTAATAACTTCCGTAAAACGTTCCTGATCATAGATCAGCTCATCCAGCTGATCTCTCATAGTAATCAAAACTGTGGTCTTATCAGTATTGCTGCCTGCAATCGCCTGCAGCTCCACAATTGCACTGTCCAATTTAGCCCGGACTTCCTCCAGCTCTCCCTGCAGCTCCGGCAGCGAGCTGGCGATCTGATAATCCCGGTACTTATCAGGAGATACGCCGGTAATCCGGATGATTTTCCGGTAAATAGCATTCAGATCCTGTACGGAATCCTGCACCGTACTGATGATTTCCGAGAAATCACCCAGCACCACTTCCATACGCAGCGTATGGGTTCCTTTCTCCAGATAAAACTGATACGGCGTACCCTCATCATCGGACAGTACATCCATACGCCAGTTCTGGGCATAATTAAATCCGTAATCACTCATCTCCGCAAAAGGAATCTCTCCGTCGATCATGATCTTCCTTGAAACATAGATACCCCGCACAAAATTCTGTTTATCATACATACTGATATTGTAATATCCCGTTTCCGGAACCTCAAACTCCCACTCGATCCACTGTCCCGCATTCTGCCAGTTCGTGCCTCCGATACTGTTATTCAACAGTTCTCTTGCACTGGAAGGGTAGACTGCCGGGGAAGACTGATCCTGTTTGGGATATAACATTTGGGAAGATGTCTTTACTGCATTTTCTGCTTCGATCCGGATATTCTGACCGGTGGTCTGCGATGCGCCCATAGCGTCCCAGTTCGCTTTTACAACCGCGTAAGATTCCGGGTCTGCGGAATTGCTGAAAGTGATTTTTCTTATCAGCATCGGCTCTCTTAAAGACATGATCGATAAAGTATGGGAACCTGCTTCAAGATAGACTTTGAGTTCATCTGTAATATATCCGTTGCTGTCAAACAGATAGCTTTCTATCCACTCCGGAACTTCAATCGCCGTCGGCTTCAGATCATTACCCTGATTATCCTTCGGCCAGCGGGCAACCTCAATGTCCTCCGCATTGACATAATAATCATAAACGCTTGTGGTCCAGACACGGGAAAATTCGATCAGGGAGAGCTCACCATAGGGCAGCGCGCCGTCAATGAAAAAAGAACGCTGGATCTCAGAACTTTTTCCTTCTACAGGATAGTACAGTAAAGAAAGGTCATAATAACCGCTCTTTTCAACTTCAAAATTAAATTCAATTAAAGCCGATTCCGATGTTAAGACGCTGTCGCCTTCCATGCCTTCATAATCCGTATAAATATCCGGCTTTGCTGTACCGTTACGATCCTCATAACGGTCAAAATCAGCGGCATCGATCTCGATCACATCCTCCGGAAAGACCTGCTCGTATGTATTCATATACTCTGTATAACCGGGGACATCTCCGGTTACGGAATAGGTGCCGGCTTCTTCACGGTAATCATCCAGCGTAAGATCTGTTTTTGCATTGACTTCCATGCCATGGTAGAAAAACATTCCTGACAGCATCGTCACACATAACGCCATCGAAACCGCCCTTCTGTAAAATCCCTTATTCAGATGCTTCCCTATCATTATCTGCACTCCTTTCGCAAGCGCGGCAGACGCACATTGCGCCATTTCATCTACGGACTCCGCCATATTTACTGCATCCTTGCTTTCGTGTACTCACTCCAGATACCACGCGTCTTCTCCATCTCTGGGATCGGATGTATATATCCTCATCACCTTTTCCAGCAGAAACGAGGATAGATAAGTCCATCCGCCGGGCAGCAGCAGTATCGTCGGTATCGGCAGCACTTTCCATTGAAGATAAAGCAATATGCCGGTTCCTGCCATCAGCAATATAGTAAAATAGAAAAATCGAAGCGACATCACAAAGGAAAGTTTTACAATATCCGAAAGCTTCATCGCAAACCGCGACAATACCGGAAACAGATATACCGTCAGCATCGCCAGAAAAAGCAGCATCCCGTCATAGACAACGTACAATGTCAGCACGCCTCCATCCGGACTGCCCATCATAATCTCCGAGAGCATCTTTCGTTCTCCCGAAGATGCCTGCCAAAGCACTTCCCTGTTATATAAAATCAATGCCGCGAGTCCGCCAAAAATAACCGTTAAGACTGTACCATTTTTAAGATTTCTTTTAAAGGCCCTGAAAAATTCTTTGGTCGGATATCCCCGCCCCCTGCGGACGGATTTCGCTACCGCATAATATAATGCGGAAGCTGCCGCCCCCATCGTAACAAGCGGAAGACTGCACAAAAGGAACAATACGCTGAGAACAATCAATATCCCTATTTTTTGAAGAAATCCGATCAACGGTCCCTCTGATGAGAAAAATTCCTCCATTGAAAAACGCGCCTCTCACATTAATTTATCCGTATCGGATAGTTCAGCAGATCCGGCAGCTCCGATCTCGTGATCACTCTTTCATCCGCATAGACCTGCCGTACCATACTTTCTTCCGTGTAGCGTTCAGAAAGATCATTTAGCGCTTCATTCTTCAACACAAACTCACCCTGCCATGTACAAAAGAATCCCCACATTGCGCCGTCACGCTCTGCAAGTGCCGGATCAAACAGACAGCCGTTTTCCGACATCACGATCATCTTATTGCTTTCGGTATAGCCCGCCGCTTTCAGAAATATATCTGCCTGTGAGCTATATACGCGTTCGCCCGGATAGATATCCTCGCCTATGATATCCACATATTCATCCCCCGGATACCATTCCGCGTCCTGACCGTTCCAGATCCAGATCAGGTTATTCAGACCATATTTATTCGTTAATTGATCATATAACAAAATATAAAGCTTCTTATAAGCCTCCGGTCCCGACGCTCCCCACCAGAACCATCCGCCGGACGCCTCATGCAGTGGTCTCCAAAGCACCGGCACGCCTGCATCCTGCAATATCTGCAGCTCTTTTGCGATCGCATCGATATCCCTCATCAGAAGGTTGTAACCTTCCTGATCTTCCCCGTTCATGATCTTTGCAAGATCGATATTGGTATGTTCCGTATAAAAAGCGCTGTACCACTGTCCGGTGATATACTTCTCCGGCGCGTTCCAATGCCAGCAGAAGGTAACGATCCCGCCCTCGTTCCAATAATCAATGGCATACTGCGTCGCATGATTCTGTGAACCATACGCAACACGGGAAGGTGATGCCTCGATAAAGTCAAGCCCCAGCACTGCCGGATATTCACCGCCGGTCGCCTTCCAGATAGCGGCATTCTCCAAACCATACATACCGTCATCACAATACTGCCCTGAAAGGATCTGTGTCCCATAGATATCACACATATAACTGAACAATCTCTGCGCATTCTCTGTTGCATTAGGATTTACAAGCTTTGGCGATACCTGATAAAGATCAGCTGCCAGTTCATCAGATTGCTTTACCAATACCCGATCCAGCATGATCCATCCCCAGTACTTGGTCATCGTGATCTCATGCGTACCGCTTTCCATATACACACGCTGCAGAATAGAATCCGTAAATGTTCCAGACTGCACACTGACCGTCCCTGCGCTTTCCCCATCAATCAACACATAGTTTTCTTTATAATCTCCGCCCTGACTTGCACTGATAAAGTTCAAGTCGTAAAATCCCGTCTCTGCTACCGTAATGGTCAGGCTGACGCCGTCGCCTTCATTTGCAAGACCGGTCACATAACCCGTGCCCTTATATCCCTGCGTACCGCTCTCCACCGAAGCGCCGCCCAACAATACGCCATCCTCTGCTTCATAGACATCCGCTTCCTCCCAGGAATACACTGCTGCCTCCCCGTCAGATGATCCCGGCGTTTTTTTTGCCGCTGTACATGCAGTCAATGCTGCCATACATAACGCCAGCCACATCCCCTTTACCAACACATTTTTATGATCTGACATGTGCAACTTCTACTCCATCCCTTCACATCGGAATCATCACTGTCATAGTATTTCTACAAAAATTTTACTATATATTCCCTTCTTTGGCAAGTTTTATTGGGCATTATCTACAAAACAGAATGTACAAAATAACACATAATATTTTTATCTGCGGCCGATTTCCTTATCGGTATCGCTCAGCACGCTGTTGGATTTGATATAGTCCACGATCTCATCCAGTTTTGTAAATGCAAGTCCTACATAACTGTCTGCGGCGCCATAATAAATCGCGATCCTTCCCGTATCATTGTCCTGAAGCGTAGCGCAGGGGAAACATACGTTAGGCACAAAGCCCCTTTCCTCATACCACTGCTCCGGCGTTAAAAGGAAGTTCGTACAACGGTATTTAACGATAGAAGGATTGTCAATATCCAGTATCGCACCACCGATGGAATATACAAATCCATTACAGGTTCCGCTGACGCCATGGTAAAACAACAGCCAGCCCTCGCTTGTCTCAATGGGGGCTGCGCCGCCGCCAATCTTTACAGATTCCCACCACTCATTGCCGCGGCTCATCACATGACGATGTCTGCCCCAATACACAAGATCCGGGCTTTCGGAAATAAATACATCGCCGAACGGAGTATGACCGCTGTCGGAAGGTCTGGAAAACAGCACGAAGTTACCGTTGATTTTTCTGGGAAACAGTACGGCATTACGATTAAACGGCAAAAACGGATTCTCAATACGGACAAATTTTTTAAAGTCTGTCGTCTTTGCCATACCGATCGCCGCGCCGTAAAAATCGCCGCACCAGATGATATAATAGGTGTCCTCCACCTTTACCAGACGGGGATCGTAAGCATAGACCGGCATAAACGGCTTGCCATCCTCATCCTCAAACGGAATCTTCTCTTTGTCAAAATCCCAATGAATCGCATCCTTGCTTCTTCCAAGATATATGTAAGGGATACCGTTGGTCTGCTCGCCACGGAACACTCCGATAAATCCATCCTCATACGGCATAACCGCGCTGTTAAAGATCCTTGCAACACCCTCTACCGGATTTCTGTCGATAATAGGGTTTTCCGTATATCTCCATACAGGAGCGCCCTTAATCCCTTCCGGCTTCTCCTGCCAGGGAATATTAGGCAGTGACGATACATTAATAAAATTTACGTTGGACATGGGGATTCCTCCTTAAAAGATAATATATCTGAATTTTTAGTTGTTAGGTTATCGTTAACCCATAATTAAATTATAATTTTTTAACAAATTAGTGTCAAACAGAAAATGACTTCCCGGTTAATTTTGTGAATACAAACCAATTTAACGAACTTTTATTTGTTCAGTATGACAATTTACATAAAATCCCCCTGTCGCAGCATCACCAATTTGCATTGAAAAATTTTTAATCTGCTATCCTTGTAAGGCAAGAAACTCCTCCGCACGTTTTCTCCATGTATGCTCCTTCCTTGCGCGCTCATACGCCTTTACCGCCATTTGCCGGCGAAGATTTTCGTCCCGCAGGAGTTCCAAAACCTTCTGCGGCAGGGCGGAAAGCTCTGAAAGCCTAAACAGGAGCATCTCTTCCCCATCCGTATAATGCTCTCTCAGATAGTCGGATTCATCCGAAAGGCATACTGCGCCGGACAGCATGATATTGGCGATACGCTCTGTCATGCCTGCCTTATGCCATGTCATGATATTCAGACCGATCTTTGCATGACCAAGCACCTCCAAGGATTCCTCCACTGATACTTCAGGATGACGGGACAAATACGCTTCATGCACCGAATGAAAGCCCTGCCAGCTGTCGCCATAGACATGCACATGGATGCCCGCGGCAATCAACGTCTCAATGACGGCATCACGATAATAGGACGTCACCGCACGGCAGGCATTTTTCACCGATTCCAGACCGGTCCGTATATCGTCCTCTTCATATTCATAAGGCATATTTTCTTTTAAATACTGCCGGTAACCAGCTTCAAAATTGATATCGGGATGATTTTTCATATATTCATAAAATTTCCGCTCCTCCTCCGTAAATGCATTCACATCCCACTGATTGCGGTAGCTGCCGANNGCATAAATACCACGTCATACGGACGCTCCCGATTCCCGGCATATCCGGCATCTTCTCCTGCGGGTGGGAATTGTATCGCATTTTCCGTTCCATAATACCTTTTGATATAGTCCGCATAATCCGCATCCTGCGAAAGGATATAATACTCCTTTGAAAGATCATGAAACATATCAGTAAAGTAAATCGGATTGTCAAACCAGAACTGGTATTTCGGGCATGCCATATTCCGAAAGATCTCTCTTTCCAAGATCTCCATCTGGTATCCGACCACACCCTTAAGCACCGGCGGCACTGCAATATTAGAACCGCCTCCGACATTCCATTCTCCATGTCTGCCGTCCGTGGTAATTACCGCCTGTCCCAGACCCGCCAGCTCATCAGAAAGCGCCGCCGCAAATCTCTTCGGCACGCTGTAACAGGTATCATCTCCCACAAAGATCAAGTAAGGCGCCGTATTCCTTGCAAGCTTTTCAAATTCCGCAAAGGAATCAAGCATGATTCCCATCACATCGCTAAACTCCTGACTGCAATCAAGCTCCACCATATAATCAATCAATCGGGAAAATACATCATCCAATATGCCCTCCGCCTGCAACCGCACCATATGAAGCCTTGCAATATAGGCAAATGTCCGGGCTGCAGAAGCCTTTTCTCCTTCGCCAGTGTCTTTACCACCATCGATCCCGCCGTCTCCTTCGCCGACATCTTTGCCGCCATCGATCCCGCAGCTTCCGCTGCAAGTATCATCGCTAAACTCTTCGGCAGCTTCCTCCGCGCACGGGATCCCATATACCGTTGTCTCAGCCGCGGCTCTGCATAAAAATTCATACGTATTATGATCGCGCAGCGTCTCATGAAACGAACCGGTCCATTCCAGAAGGCTTTTCTTTACTGCCAGCGCATATATCCTCATCCCGGGATGGCTCATAACTTTGCTCACGTCCATAGCTCCGCCGTCCCCTATGTTTTCGCCAAACAGCACTGCCTGATATTCTGACAGCAGTCCCATTTCCTCCAAAATCTCCGTCACCTGCCGCCTGTCCGTAACCGTTTTATCAATGATTACAAAATAAGAGGCTGTCGTCCTGCCGATAAATCCATTTTTTAGAAATGCATCTTCCATCTGTACTCTGTCCAATTCCAGAACATCTATTGTCTCTTTCATAATAAAGCTGTTTTCCTCTCATCTTTGTACTTCCTTTATTATAAGGTTTCCCTTGCCAAATCACAAGAAAAAAAAGGCTATTGCACTAAAAATCAGCGCATAGCCTCATTTTTGAAATAAGCTGCTGATAACCCTACTTCACCGACTCCCTGATCACAATATCGCCGCCGATGACCCTCCTGCCGATTCGAAAATCCCTGTCCTTGATCTTCTTAAGCACGGCATCAACTGCCGCTTCGCTCATCGCTTCAATGCCGACACGATAAGTCGTCAGCTTCGGACTGCAGAAGGAAGCATAGCTGGAATCATCAAATCCAATCACCGAAACATCTTCCGGCACGCGTATGCCTGCCTCCTTCAGCTGATTGACCAGGGAATAGGCTACTTCGTCACAGTTACAGAAGAACGCTTCCGGCAGCTCCTTTGGAAGATCGAGCGTCGTATAGGTCCCCTGCGTCTCATCACGATCCGGAATGATCCAGTCTTTCCTGATCTCTATCCTGTTCTGCATCAACGCCCTGTAATATCCAAGATAACGATCCATAATACTGCTGGTGGCATAGATATTGCCGACAAACGCGATCCTGCTGTGTCCCCTCCCAATCAGGTAATTGGTCAGCTGGTATGCGCCATAAACATTGTCGCTGACCACAGAATCCACATTATATTCCTCGTCATAAAAATCCTGAAAGATAAAGGGGATATCGATTTCGCGTATCTTTGTGATGTAACTGCGCTTCAGCTGTCCAAGTATGATCAGCGCATCGACTTTATTATTTTCGATCATGTTTGGCAGGATGCCTTCCCGTTCATCCAGCTTTGATAAAATCTCCAAAATACAGGAATAACCATAATGTTTCAGAGCCATCATGTTGCGATTATAAAGTCCGGCATAAAAGGCATTGTCCTGATAAAAGCCCTCCGAAACAAGTACGCCAACATTGCCGCTCCTGCCTCCTCTCATACCGCCGGCAAGGGAATGATAACGGTAGCCCATCTCCTCCGCTTTCTTTTTGATCTTCTCACGTACAGCGTCACTGACGCCTTCCTTATCTCCAAGCGCTTTTGAAACTGTCACCGTACTTACGCCAAGCTCTTTCGCAATGTCGCTCATCGTTGCATTTCTGATCATAACCCCTGCCTCCCGCAATATACTTACCATATCGCGTTAACTTTCATGTCATATCCGGATATTTTTCTGTGTTAAATTTAGGGAAACGCTGATGAAAGCGTTTCCCACACAAAAAATCTTTTTTTATGAGATAAAATATTCTTCTCACATTATTCTTCTTCCGGCGTTTCTTCCGTTTCTTCCCCCGGCGTTTCTTCCTCCGGTGCCTCGGAAGCATCTCCTTTTTCTAAGATACAATTGACCTGATAAGTGTTGGTTGTCTCCAGTGTATTTGTTGCCACATTATATCTAAGATATACTTTTCTAAAATCGTTATAACTCCATCCTGTGCCATATTGAGCACGCACATATTTTTCCAGATCGATTTCTAAGAACATCTTTGTTTCATTATAAGCACCGGTAAAATTAACCGCCTCCACAGAAGCAGGATCCTTTCCGTTCGGCACAAACTTTAACACGCCGCTTAACGAACCATCCGCATTTACTGTCAGGACACTGTAATATGCCGTTGCATACTGCGTTCCGTCATTGTTCCTGACGATGCCTGAATAATTACCCACAAGATCATTTCCGGACGCCCAGCAGTTATTCATGCCGTCATTATATCCCGGTGAATATTTAACGCTGTTCAGATTCCATTCAGAACCATTATAAGAGTATGTAAAGTCCGCGATCACATGAACCTTAAAGATGCTCTGGTCAGCCAGAACGATATCCGCCCTTCGGGTACAACTCGTACTGCTCCATACAAGATCTTCAAAGGTAATGGACTCCATCGTATCTTCCGTCAACACCAGACCGGTATTAAAATAGTAACTGTCCGTGATCAACGGATAGCCCGCAAGATCTGCTGTCATCTGTTCATCCGAAAGCGCCGCAGCCGTCTCCTCCGTCAGCTCCTGCGTATAATCCGAGGTATGCGTAAAAGATTGATATCTCCAATCAACAATTTCGCTACCAAGATCATAGACACAGACAAGATCAAAATCTCCCGTATAATTGCAGAAACCATTGGTCCATACAACCGTAATCTTCAGATTGTCAGCCGGAACCGATGCCGTACTGATCACTGCAGGTTCGATCTTCTGACTGTTGATCTTGATCTCTACAATACCGTCCTCGCTGAACTCAAAAGAAGCATTGTCATACCAGTCATCCGGAGTATAGTCATAATAAGATATCTTGTTGACCAAAATATCCTTCACCTGATCCTGCGTCACTTCTACCAATGGCGTGATCGTCGATTCCTCATCTTCATCCATGGAAAAATTTTTCATTGTCCATTCGCCATCTGAATATTTGCAGTCTACTACATAATTATAAACATACTGCAGCGTATCCGTCTCTGTTGTCAATTCGACCTTCAGCTCGCTACGCTCCTTGCTATCCTCATTATCATCCCTGTCATTGATGACAAAGGATGTTACCTCTCCGGGGATCCCACCCTCATCCATCAGATCATCAAGAAGGTCATCCGCAAAATCATTTCCCGTAGATTCCTCGTCCGCATCATAAATGTTGTCTCCCGTTGCTTCCGGCAGCTTCTTTAACGGGTTACCGCATGCCGTAAGCCCCACGCACAGGCATACCAGGATGCCCATTAACCATACCTTTTTTCTCATAATGTACTCCTCCTCATTTTTTCTTACTTGATTAGGCAATTGCGAAACTC
>DLOQ01000088.1 GCA_002479655.1 Lachnospiraceae bacterium UBA7480 | reverse complement strand
GGACGGATTTGTCAAAGCGCACAGAGAAGCAATGTGGGACAGAAGTCCGCCGATAAAGTAATGGGCTGTCTTACTCAGTCCCGAATATCCGTTTTCATCATAGAAAATCGGCTGTCCGTCCTTTTTCAGAAGCATGTGGACATGCAGGCCGCTGCCCGCTTCCTTGTAGATGGGCTTAGGCAGGAAGGTCGCCGTTTTTCCTTCTCTGGCCGCCATATTTTTAATGATATACTTGATGATCATCGTATTGTCTGCCATCTTAGGCATATCTTCCAGCTCTACCTCGATCTCCATCTGTCCGGGTCCGCCGACTTCATGATGATGATATTTTACGGGGATACCCCATTTGCCGATCTCCATACACATACGGCTTCTAAGGTCATATCCCACATCCTGCGGCGCTGCAATATGATATCCACCCCCGTAGGATACCTCATAGCCATTGTTGCCCGGCACATCCAGCCTGCAGTTCCACTCCGCCTGTCTTGTATCGATCTGATAAGCGCATCTGTTTTGAGACACCTCATAACGTGCGGAATCGAAAAGATAAAATTCAAATTCCGGTCCGATCACCATACTGTCAGCGATACCGCTTTCCTTCATGTACTCCATCGCCTTTAAGCTGACGTTCTTGGGATACTGGTCAAACGGCGTATTCTCCTCTTTGCCGATCACGCAGACATTACCGCACATCGTCAGTGTCGGCACCTCCGCAAAGGGATCGATGTAAGCCGTATCCGGATCCGGCAAAAAGACCATATCGCTCTTTTCCACGGGCGCATATCCATAATTTGATCCGTCAAATCCAATACCGTAAATGAAGGTATTCTCGTCAAAACGCTCTACCGGTATCGTAATGTGATGCCAGCGGCCGTCGATGTCCGTCATCTTAAAATCGATCATCCGGATCTGCTTTTCCTCACAAAGCTTTCTGATTTCAGTACTTCTGTCCATGTTCTGAACCCCCTTTTATTTGATAATCAACAGTATAACACAAATCGGCTTATAGTCCAATACAAGTTCCAAAAACAAACGCCAGACCCTCAAGATAGAAAGTCTGACGTTTTATCTCATTACCTGATACCATTATCACAGATAATCTCTTTATGGAATTGCTGCCTACTTCACAAACATTCTGATAATGGAATCCTTGGACTTGCCGTATGGGCGGTAACGTATCGGCAGATCCAGATATGTTTTCTTATCCAGGATACTCTTGTAATGCGTAAAGGTATCAAAGCCTCTTTTTCCATGATATGCGCCCATGCCGCTTTCCCCGACGCCGCCAAAGCCCATTGAACTGGTCGCCAGATGAACCAGCGTGTCATTGATACAGCCGCCGCCAAAAAGAAGCCGCTGCGTCACATAAGAAATATTTTTCCGATTGGACGAGAAAAGATATAGAGCCAGAGGGGCAGGCATGGATCGAAGCCGCCTGGTCACTTCTTCCAGATTTTCATATGTAAGAACCGGCAGGATTGGTCCGAATATCTCCTCGCCCATCACCGGAGCTTCCCACGATACCCCATCCATAACGGTGGGCGCGATCTTCATACTCTCCCTGCTGCACTCNNCACCGTCTTATCCTTCTCCAGCAGCCGGCACAGCCGGTCAAAATGCTTTTCGTTAATGATTTTTCCGTAATGGGGATCTTCCAGCGGATGCTCTCCGTACTGTGCTTTGATCTGTTTTTTCAGTTCCCCGATCAATCTGTCTTTGACAGCAGCATCGCAATAGATATAATCCGGCGCAACACATGTCTGTCCGCAGTTGATATATTTTCCAAATACGATCCGCTTGGCCGCAAGCGCAATATCGGCAGACCGATCAACAATACACGGGCTCTTGCCGCCCAGCTCCAGCGTCACGGGGATCAGACGCTCAGCCGCCTTTGCCGCCACCACACGACCGACTGACGTACTTCCCGTAAAGAAAATATAATCAAACTGCATCTCCAGAAGGCATTGGTTCTCTGCTCTGCCTCCGGTCACGACGGCAACATATTCCTGCGGGAAGCAGCTTTCTATCATTTCCTTGATCGCAAGAGACGTATGCGGCGAATATGCGCTTGGTTTCAGCACCGCCGTATTGCCTGCCGCCAGCGCATCTACCAAGGGAGTAATCGTCAGCAGGAACGGATAATTCCACGGGCTCATAATCAGCACACAGCCGTAAGGGGAAGGCTTCACATAACTTCTGCTGATAAAATTCACAAGCGGCGTGGGCACGGTTTTTTCACGGGCGTAACTGCCGATATTACGCAGCATATGAGAGATCTCACTCTTTACCAGACCGATCTCGCACATATAACTTTCATAACGGCTTTTCCCAAGATCCTGAAAAAGCGCTTCACACAAAGCGTCCTCATGATTCGTGATCGCATCCCGCAGGCGGCGAAGCGCCTCCTTGCGCGCAGACACCTTCAATGTCGCGCCGCTTTCAAAATATTTCTTTTGCTGATTTAACAATTCCTGTGCTTCCATAATATCCCTCCACGGTTTCTCCATCATGCTATGACCTTCCGGTAAATCTCCTTTAACTGCTTCTTATCCCAGAGAACCGGCACCGGATACAAAGGATTGGCCTCCTTATCCGCATATGCCGCAAGGCTGTCAATATCCTCCTCCATGATCCCCTCCAATTTTGTGGGGATCCCCAGCTGTTCATTTAAGTCGTAAATTGCACGAATCATCTTTTCCGCAAGTTCTTCATCCGATTCCGCGCGCGTTCCGAGTTCCGCGCATATGGCAAGCTGCGCCAGCCTTTGATGGACGCATGGTCCGTACATTTCCAGCACAATCGGCAGCAGCACTGCGTTGACCAGACCATGAGGCATGTTATACTTCCCGCTCAGTGAGTGGGATACCGCATGGATATAGCCTACATAAGAACGCGTGAAAGCTCTCCCCGCATAATGAGCAGCCGAAAGCATGGCCTTCTCCGCATCCACCGATTCATGCGCCGCAGCCGCTTTGATATTGGCAAATATCAGTCTGACGGCTTTTCTTGCGTCCTTACCCGTTCCCTTTGTCACGGATCTTCCGATATATGCTTCAATGGCATGTGTCAAAGCGTCCATGCCTGTCGTCGCGGCAACAGACGCCGGAAGCGAACGGATCACTGCCGGATCCAATACGGCATAGGACGGAATCAGCGGAAAGGAATTGATCACATATTTATGTCTGGTCTGCTCATCAACGATAACGGCGGCAAGCGTCGTCTCGCTGCCTGTTCCCGCAGTCGTCGGAACGGCAAAAATAATCGGTGTTTTCTTCAATACCTTAAGGATGCCCGCCAGCTGCTTAAGATTTTTCTTCGGATAGGCAACGCAGGCGCCCACCGCTTTGGCGCAGTCCA
>DLOQ01000093.1:3996-4291 GCA_002479655.1 Lachnospiraceae bacterium UBA7480 | reverse complement strand
GGCTTTTATGATCTCGTCCCACAGGTTACCCTCGTAAACCGCGGGCTCCGTCGTCGGTGTCTCGTTTGCCGTCTGCTTTTCTTTTGGTATCTGCTGTTTTTTTGTCATCTTTGTTTCTTCCGGTATCTGCTTTTTCTCCGGCATCTGCTTTTCTTTTGTCTTGAGTGTTTTTTGTGTCCTGTTTTCCTTTTCCGTCATAAAACCGTCCTTTCTTCTTTTTTTCTCTTGCAGCACTAAAATAAAAATACCGCGATACAAACAAGTAACATAGGCTGTGAAATATGGCGAAACGCCG
>DLOQ01000093.1:0-3961 GCA_002479655.1 Lachnospiraceae bacterium UBA7480 | reverse complement strand
ATTTGTAAATATGTTTTTTCAAAATTATAAAATTTTTAGAATCCGCAAACATGAGAAACTGATATTTCAAACAGCATTGACAAAATCTTCATCCTGCTGCAAAATATAATTAGAACGATATTCTAATTTATAATAATTTTGAAAGGGAAAAGAAAAATGAGAAAAGCAATCTACTACTTTACGGGCACGGGGAACAGTATGCGGGCATCCGTCAAGATAGCGCAGAGGCTTGGAGATACGGACATTATTTCTATGCGGAATAACCCTGCCAAGGTATCGGCGGCAGACTGTGATATCATTGGCTTTGTTTACCCGGTCTACCACTGGACAATGCCGGAGCCTGCGGCGCGCTTTGTGGAACGATTGGAGATCAATCCAAAGGCGTATATATTTGTGGTTGCCATGCCAAGCTTTGTTTTGGGAAATGCCTGTAAGCGATTGAAACGGATTTTGACAGCCAAGGGCGCAAGCCTGTCCTATGGAGAAAAGGTAAACAGCGTGGCAAACTATATGCTGGTCTATCCGCCCATGCCGTCTCCGAAATACGTCGTTCCCAAAACGGAAAAAAAGCTGGAACGCATTGCCGAAGACATCGCAAACAGGCGGAGCAGGAAGATTCCCATGGAAAATGCTTTTATCCGCAGGATTCATCACAAGGTCATGGAGCCATACAAGAAATTGCAAAAATATGCAGACATTCCGTTTACCATCTCCGACGATTGCATCAGCTGCGGGCTCTGCGCAAAGGTATGTCCCGTGGGCAACATTGTTATGGCAGAAGGCAGACCGACGTTTTGCCATAAATGCGCCCAGTGTATGGCATGCGTTTCCTTCTGCCCCAAGAGAGCCATTGGCTATAACTTGGAAAAGACGGAGCTTATGGAACATGCCAAGGATCTGAAAAAAACGCCTGTCGTTAAAAAGATGGGACTTCCGGCGGGGCGTAAACGCTACCATAACCCTTACATTACCGCATCAGACATAACAAAAAATCAGATGAAAGTGGACGGAAGAATGGAGAAACCATGAGGAAAAGACATACGGAAAATAAAACAAAGGATGCGATACTGGATGCTGCAATGAAAATCTTTCTTACAAATGGCTACGAAGGGACTTCGGTCCGCATGATCCTGGAGGAAGCCAATGTGGTGACCGGCAGCTTTTATCATTTTTTCAAATCCAAGGAGGATCTGTTTGAGAAGGTGGTAGAGCGGTTTTTATACCTGTACGCAGAGCAATTTGCCGCCATTGCCGCAGATGACACCCGTTCCTTTTGGGAGCAGCTGGATCTGCTGATGGAACTGCTTGGGCGAAATACCCGGCTCTATTTTGGAAGATTACAGGCGGATCAGCTCCATTGGACAATGCAGTATGCGCTTCACCAACGCACGCTGCAGGCGCTCCTTCCCAGCATTGAAGCGCTGGTAAAAAAGCTGCTGGAAAGCGGAAATGCAAAAAACCTGACGGGGCTGGACATTCATACATTGTCCATTGTGGTTTTACAGGGGATTGAAGGAATCATACACGCGGCGCCGTTGGAAAATGCGGATGATGCAGATATGACACGCATCAGGGAAAATATTATTTCCTATATCACATATATCCTTAACATCCAAGCAAAATAAAAAAGCAGCCCCCTCATAGGAAAGCCTCTGGACGACCGTTGAGGAAGGGATAATATGTCCCGCGCTTTGCAAAAAAGACACATGGTCACAATTCGCTGTTCCATGCGCCTTTACGTTGTTCCTTTGATATGAAATTGTTTTGCCGATTACGCCATCTGCATTATCTCGGCTTCAAGTTCTCTTAATTCTTCAAGCGACAACGCGGGAAGATAATCCGCAATCTCTTCCAGCGACATTTTACCTTTTTTTATCATTCTTGCCGCTGTCTCTCTTGCACTTTCCTGTACCGCTTCGTAACGCTCACTCTTGATAAATGACTTCATGATCTGTTCTTCATCAAATAAACTCATCATAATGCTTACAACCTCCTTTTCCCTCTCAAGCAGATATTCTCTTAAAACATTCCTGTCCTTGCATATGCGGATTGTTTCCGCAACCGCCTTACTCGTCATTCCATACTGCGCAGTCTGCTCATTAAAAACTTTGCAGAAAATGATGTACTGGTTGATGATGTCATCCGTATCGCTTTCATAGATTACCTTTGCCTTTACTTCAATGTCAATCTCCGCACCCTCAAAAAATTCTTGTGATAAAGATATCCTATCAGGTTTTTTCCCTTTGTTTCCCGTATAAATCACATAAAGTTCCGGCTTTGGCATTTTCACTTTCTTGCTGTTGTAATAGTTTTGGTTAGTGCGCTGAAAATATTCGTTGTAGCTCTGTGCCATATAAAGCAATACTCTTACCAGAATATTCATTGTCCATGTTGACTGTGCTTCTACTAGAATCATCAGCTTATTGCCCACAATAAAGCCTAAGTCATTATACAGATTGTCGGTCAACACATTTTCTATCGTTACATCAGTCAATGAGTCCTCTGTCGCTGTGGTGTCCTCTGGGTGGAGCGTTTTATACAGCTTCAACAGATAACTCTTATTTTGAAAAAGGTCTAAAAACACACTATTTTTGGCGGTACGTTTTGCCACGGGCTGCACATCGTGGAGCACGCTGGCTTCCTGTGTCTGCTTTATATCTATGGACCCTAGTATAAATATTTTTAAATAAATGGACTTTATTTTCTTTTTATAGTATAATGTTCTTAGTGATACGAAAGGAGCATTATCTATGGGAAGAAAGGCATCCACAATAATTTTAAGTAACGATGACCGTTCTTATCTTGAAACACAAACAAGAGCAAGAACGATTCAAGCACAAACAGTTAATAGAGCACGAATTTTACTTCTTAAGGCTGACGGAACATCAATAGATGACATTGCCGATAAAGTAGGGATGAACCGAAAAAGTGTTATGCTTTGCATCAACAAATATATTGAAGGCGGTGTGGAAAATGCACTTTTCGATGCCCCCGGTCGTGGACGCAATGCTGAAATCACTGATGATGAAAAAGCATGGATTATAAACATTGCTTGCCAAAAACCTGTGGATTTCGGCTACTCCGCTGAAGTATGGACACGTACTCTTCTTACAAAACATATAAATAAGTTTGCTGAGGAAGCAGGCCATATAAGGCTTTCCACCATAAGCCAGTCAAAGGTTCGAACAATCCTTGAAGAAGCAGATATCAAGCCTAACAAGATAACGTATTACTGTGAGAACCGAGATCCTGACTTTGACCAGAAAATGCATAATGTTCTTCTGGTCTATAAACAGTTATCAATGCAGTTCGATGAAAACGGCAAGTTGTTACCATTTGACGATGATAATCAAATAGTTCATGTTCTCTCATATGATGAGAAGCCAGGCATTCAGGCAACTGCAAATACCTCTGATGACCTTCTTCCTGATGAAAACCATAAAACCATCAGTAGAGATTATGAATATAAACGTTTAGGAACAGTCTCACTACTTGCCGGAATAGATCTTCAAACAGGAGAAGCAATTCCCCTTGTGAGAGACCAACACACAAGCAAAGAGTATATCGAATTCCTCAAACTACTCGATTCGAAATATCCTAAAGAGGATAAGATACGTTTGGTATTAGATAATCTCAAGGTTCATATTTCCGAGGAAACAAAGAAATATCTTGCTACAGTTCCCGGGAGATTTGAATTTGTATTCACTCCAAAACATGGTTCGTGGTTGAACCTTGTCGAAGGGTTCTTCAGTAAACTTACCCGTCAGACCTTAAAGGGTATTCGTGTAAAAACAAAAGAGGAACTTGTGGAGCGCATATATAAATACTTTGATGAAGTTAATGCGGAACCTGTTGTCTATCACTGGAAATACAAACTCGATGAGATAAATCCAGATGAAGATGTGCAGGTCGAAACATTGACTTCCCAAAAGTCCAGTTAATTACTGACAGTTATACTAGT
>DLOQ01000043.1 GCA_002479655.1 Lachnospiraceae bacterium UBA7480 | reverse complement strand
AAAATACTGTCAAAAACAGGATTTTATCATTATGCCCTGTCATACGCAAGAAGAAATTCCTGTAATGACTCAACTATCCGTAGGGCAATCGCAAAGTCATAAATAGTATTACAGGCATTGAAAAATAGGGATTTTTTAGTGCCTGTAAATATTTTACTTGAAAAGTATTGTATACTATGATAATACATATATATGAGATATCCAGATTATGTGAAACAGTTCAGACCAAAGGGAACGATCGTAAAAAAAGTAAATGATACTTACTATGCCTATTACGCAACTTCAAAACGTGTTCCGGATAAAAAATATCCTGTCCAGATCATAAAGGGGCTGGCAGGAAGGATTGATGAAAGCGGATTCCACAGGCTTTCAAAAGCGTTCGTTGATACAGGGCATGTAGTGGTCAGGGAGTGCGGATTTACAAATTTCCTGCTGAGATTTGAAGATGAATATATCAGCAGGCGAAAGGAAAAGGTCATAGAGCGGAAAAATATATACCGCAGCATGATCGTATACTTATCCAATAATTCTTACCTGAATGACGATCCGGGAACAACGATCTATTCCGTTTCCGAAATGACAGAAAGATTTCAGGTCGGAATACCAAACCAGATCACAGCGATCAGCAGGATCTGCGAGTATGACCTTAAAGAACTGGAACCATTAAAATATATATGCAGTGTCACCATGGGAAACCGGATGTTTCAAAGTGAACTGACAGATGCGCAGAAGGCTCTTTTGGAAAGGATAGGGATAACAGAAAATGATATACGATGGTGAATGGAACAATGGCTTAATGGAAATATTGGAGACAGTACCGGATCCAAGAAGTGCAAGGGGAGTAAGATACCGGTTTTCCCATCTGCTCCTGATGTGTGTTTATGCAGTTCTTTCCGGGCACAGCGAGGCAGTGGAGATAGCATACTATGTCGAATTAAATTTTGATTATTTCAAAGAGCTTTTGGAGATAGAAAGGCTCCCTTCCCATGACACATTTTCGAGAGTGCTGCGGTTCACGAATTTTGAGGCTCTTTCGGCCTCTCTGGGCGAATGGCTGAGGGAAAGTTTTCCGGAGGCATATGAGAAATATCGGGATAAAAAGGTGCTGCACATAGACGGGAAAGCGGTAAGGGCAGCCAGCGAAAGATCAAAAGGGGAAAAGCCGGTCTATCATCTGAATGGGATGTATGAGGGAGGAACGATCGGAGTAGAGATAAAACGGGTAGGGGAAAAAGAAAATGAGATATCCTGCCTGCCGGATTATCTGAAGCTGTTTAATCTGTCAGGTACGATCGTGACAATGGATGCCATAGGCTGTAACCAGACAGTCATCAAGGCAGTCCGGGATGGCGGGGGAAACTATGTGCTCCCGGTAAAAGAAAACCAGAAAAGGCTTTTTGCAACGGTCAATGAAGAAATAGGAAAACTGGAAGGAAATAAAACATGGGATAAACTGGACCGTATAGAGACGTTACAAAAGGAGCATGGGCGGATGGAAAAAGTTGTATTCCGGATGCTGACCGATACCAGTTTTGTTTACGAGAAACTTGGAATGGAATCATTTTATGGGACAATAGCCCGGGTGGGGATCATGGATAAGGCAACAGAAACAAAGAAAGACGGGAAAGAAGTAAAAACACAGAGCCGGAGTATCTTTATAACAGACATAGAAGATATAAATGCAGACATGATGCAGAAGATACGGGCGGCACACTGGAACATTGAGATGCAGCATTGGATACTGGACATGCAGCTGAGGGAGGATCAGCAGACAGCAAGAAAGGATGATGCCGTAACGAATGGGTCAATACTGCGGCGTTTTTGCATGGTATTAAAAAAACAGGATACGGAGTTATCAGAAAAGCCGATGAAAAGATTTTTAATGGCAAACGAACATAATCCGGAAAGGATAGAGAAACTTCTGTTCGGAAATGTAGCACAAAAACCGCTTGATTTAACGAGATAACTTTGCGATTGCCCTACAGAAGGGAGATTCAAATGAAAAAGATATTTACTCAGAGGCTCTTTTATTATATGCTTATTGCATTTATTATTACGATTACAGTAATTTTTGCGTTGCAAACAGGCGTCAGCCAGGTGAGCAACACGTCTGCAAGTCAGGCAAAGCTTGAAGAAGTGAAGAAGAAGCTTGCTGCAAATGAAGCAAATATCCGGCAGCTTAAGGAGAGCCTTAGTCAGGACAATTTGGCAAAATCCAGGGCATTTGCAGATATGATTGCCATAGACAGATCCATTATCAGCGACACAGCCAGGCTTAATGAAATAAAGGACAGGCTGATGGTAAATGAATTGCATGTGATTGATGAAGAAGGAATCATTACTCACAGTACGATTGAAGCATATATCGGATTTGATATGACGAGCGGTGAACAGTCTAACGCTTTTATGGTGATCGTGAACGATCCTTCTATTGAAATCGTGCAGGAACCCCAGAGGAATGTGGCGGATGGAATCGTAATGCAGTATATCGGTGTTGCGAGAGCCGATGCAAAGGGATTTGTGCAGGTTGGCGTGCGTCCGGAAGTGTTGGAGGAAGTGCTTGCCGGTACGGAAATTTCTGTCGTGTTAAAGGATATTGATTTTGGTGAAAAGGGTTATATTTATGCGATTGATTCAGCAAGTGGATTGATTTTGGCACATAAAAATGCAAACTTAATCGGCAGCTCTGCTGCTGATGCAGGTTTCCCGTCAAATCTGACAGGCAAGGGGAAAGCAAAGATTGATGGTGTAACAGGCTACTATATGGCAGAAGAATACAATGGACAGATTATTGGAACGTTTATGCCGGCGAGTGAATATTATGCGGGACGGAGCAGCCAGACTATTGTAGTATCTTTGAGCATGTTAATCATATTTGGCGTGTTATTGTTGATGATTAACCATATGGTAGATGACAAGATTGTAAAGGGAATTGACCGTATTTCTGAATCTATGAGTAAAATTGCGGGAGGAGATTTCGGGATTACTGTAAATGAACAGGGAAATCCTGAATTTATGGCGCTTTCTGATAATATTAATAAAATGGTAGAAGGTATCCGTGAAAGCATTCAGAAAAATGAAATTTTGCTTGAGCAGCAAAAGCAGGATGTGGAACACAACAAAGATATGATTCGAAATGTTAAGAGCGCTTGTAAAGAATTGAATACGGTGTCGGGAGAAACGCTTGAAAATGCCGAAATTATTTCCAGCGGAACTGATGAGCAGGAAAGAGCTGTGGCAGATTTGAAGCGGGTTATGGAACAATTGACGCAGGAGTTGAATTATAGCGTTGATGCTGCCACAAATGTTACATCTGCAACGAGTGCAACTGCAGATAAGGTTATACAAACGCAGTCAAGCATGCAGCTTTTGAAAGATTCGATGCAGAAAATCAGCGATATGTCGATGGCCATTGAAAAGATTATCGGTGAAATTAATTCGATTGCGCAGCAGACCAATATGCTTTCCCTGAATGCGTCTATTGAGGCAGCAAGAGCCGGTGATATGGGAAAAGGTTTTGCGGTTGTGGCGACGCAGGTAGGTGAACTTGCGGCCAGAAGTGCACAGGCAGCGAAAGAAACGAAAGAATTGATTACGAATTCTATTAATGCTGTGGAGGACGGGCGTGCAATCACCGATCAGACGGTAGAAGCATTTGGAATTGTTGTGGAAAACATTGAACAGACAGACCGGTGTGTAATGGAAATCGCAGATATGGTGAAACAAAATGTCGATATCGTTTCTTATGCAGTCAGCCAGATTGAGCAGATTTCCGGTGTTGTGGAAAAGAATGTGCAGATTTCTCAAAATACGAAACAGGTTTCTGCCAACATGGCGGATATCACAGGAAGGTTGATTGAAATCGTGGAATCATAAATTGTATTTCATACATATAAATATCCGTGATGGAATGTTGTTTTCTGCATGATCCGGAAAGAAACGGTTCCTCCCGCCAGGGTATATTTGACGGCATTGCTCATCAGATTAATAAATACCTGATTCAACTTTAACGCATCTGCCATGACATCCTTATTGACAACCTCAAAGGTATCAATGAACAGTTCAACTTTCCGCTTTCAATCCTGCTCATATCAAGAATACCGAGAGTATTTTGGCAAAAGGGCATGGCAGTGAACGCAAGCGTATAAGGAAAAGTATCGGCAGTAACAGGATTTTTCCAAAAGTTTACAAACACACTTGACAATACTTCTCTGAGGAAAGTGTGGGTGAGGCTGTCAGGGATTCTGATATTCCCAGGGAGGAAATCTTTGTGATCACCAAACTTTATCCCAACCAGTATTCTGACCCGGAGGCGGCTATTGAGGAGGCGCTTGACAGGCTGGATATCGAATATATCGACATGATGCTGCTCCACCATCCAGGTGCGGGGGATGTTGAGGCATACCATGCCATGGAAAGAGCCGTGGAAGAGGGTAA
>DLOQ01000163.1:3487-3723 GCA_002479655.1 Lachnospiraceae bacterium UBA7480 | reverse complement strand
CAGCCTTATACGGAAGTGCAAATAAATCCATCAGAATAAGCATATCATCAACGTTCATATTCGCCTTAGAAATATCAAACATCTTAAACTGCTCTGTCAGACTGGCATCTGGCATCAATAGTAAACCTGCAAAAGCATTTGCCTCCAAATCTTCCTGCGATGCCGCCGCTTCATCAAAAGTTCTTGAATCTAAAAGCGATCCATTCGTAATTGTATTTGTATCGATGTCCTCAGCA
>DLOQ01000163.1:0-3403 GCA_002479655.1 Lachnospiraceae bacterium UBA7480 | reverse complement strand
GCTGTAAAAAATCTTGTGTCTATGGAAACTAGAATTCCTTGATAAGAACTAGATATGTAAGAAATTATTTGTCAGTTTTACGTCTTTTGTGTTGTCGATTTTCTGTCGAATATTTCTTTGTATCTATAGTATAACCATTTCCAGGAAAGTTATACTATTTTTTCTAATTTTTTGCACCATTATTAAGCCCCTGTATTGCTTGCTTTTTTGTGGTNNAGGCTATTGACATTCCGGTTTATCTAATAAGCAAACAAGGCATTGTGCTTATTGCTTTTTTGTGGGCTCTGCCCACACCCGGCCTCCGGAATAAGATTGGGGGGTTCTGGCAATAATACAGATGCCGATGGAATAAGGGTGGGATGGCATGTCTTGGTGACTCCATCCCGCCTTTTGTCTTACAGGTAGTTCGTAATCCTTTCGTCATATAGGATGATCAGTTGATTCAATACCTGGTCCCAATTCCGATATCTCTGCGTCCATTTTCTTACTACATTTTCACTGGCCAGATATAACATTTTTTCTAAGGATGTATCACTTGGAAATACGCTTTTTGTTTTTGTAACTTTCCGATATTGCCGGTTTACTCCCTCTAGGATATTGGTCGTATACATAATTCGTCTGATATCATCTGAGAATTGGAAAAATGAGCTTACATCTTCCCAGTTGTTTTCCCAATTACTGATGGCATAAGGATACTTTTTCCCCCACCGCTCTTTTACAAAATCTAATTCCGAAAGTGCGGCCGATTCGGTTGGGGCATGATACACTGCTTTAAAATCCGCAGAAAATTTCTTCAAGTCATTATAGTTGATATATTTGAAAGAGTTCCTCAGCATATGGATCACACACCGCTGGATCTCTGCCTGCGGATAGACTGCCTGTATTGCTTCCTTAAAGCCGGGAAGCCCGTCTACGCAAAAGAAGAGTACGTCTTTTACGCCACGATTTTTCAAGTCATTTAACATACCAAGCCAGAATTTGCTGGTTTCATTTGCACCTACCGTGATGCTCAGGATATCTTTGTATCCTTCCAGCGTAACGCCGAGCACCACATATGCGGCACGGCTCAGGATCCGTCCATCTTCCCGCACTTTATAGTGGATGCAGTCCATGAACACAAAAGGATAGATTGGGTTTAAAGGGCGGGACTGCCATTCTTTTACCTGAGGCAAAATTTTATCTGTAATCTTGCTGACCATTTCAGCGGATACTTCGATCCCATACAGATCATTGATCTGATCATGAATATCACGTGTACTCATTCCCCTTGCATAAAGTGAGATTACTTTTTCTTCGATTCCAGAAATATCCCTTTGGTATTTGGGGATAAGCTTTGGTTCGAATTCCCCGTTTCGATCTCGTGGGACATCAATTTGAAATTCTCCGTATTGGCTTTTCAGTGTTTTGGGTGAATGGCCATTTCTTCTGTTATCTGTCAGAAGATCACCCTTTTGATTTTTCTCATAACCGAGAGTAGCATCAAGTTCTGCTTCCATAAGCTCCTGAAGGATATCTTTGAAACTTTCTTTGAGGAGAGAATACACATCTGCTACACTGCTAATGTTATTTTGTGAGATAATTTGTCGAATTTGCTCCTTAGCAACTGCCATAAAAATACTCCTTTTCTATAAGAATTGTCATATCTTAATTCTTACCAAAAAGGAGCCATTTTTTACCAAAAACACAAACTATTTTACACACCCTGAAGAGAATTTACCACAGCTACCTTCACTACCACACTCAATACCTTATTTTGTTAGAAAGAGCCTAAAAAAGAGCAGACTTCTCCCCTAATACATTCAGAAGGTCATTTTGTGATACTGTCAAGGTACATTCACAGCTGCTATCCTAACTGGGGGTGCAGATTACGGATATTTTCCAGTGTCTCATAGAATTCTTTCTTATAGGGGCAGCTGCTGCACAGCTTGAAATATTTGTACCTTGCGGATCTTACCACCTTTGCGGCTATCTTGAGCAGTTTTATACGTATTGTACCTATACGCTGTTTTCTCATACTGGCGGCAAGGGCTATGCGCCGAAACCAGTTGAATAAATTGTATGCAAGCCCATGGATCTGCAGGCGGTTTGCATTTACAAGCTTTGAGGAACTGCTTACACAGGCGAAGTCAAATCCGCCTTTGCCTTCTTTGATGAAATTTTCCATTTTCCCTCTGCCGCAATAAAACTGGATGACCTGATATGGTTCCATTTCCATCGTTGTGACGATAAAGGTATACATGTGGATCATCTGACCATAGGGCTTCTCAATCTTGAACACGACTCTGCGGGGATGGCTCCATGAACCTGCCTGATATAGGAATTCGCCATATTCAACAGCATAATCCACCTGGTTAAATTTTGTTGCACGGTATAAGGCCTGGTTTTCGGCCTCAGCGAATTCACGCAGTTTTGCGTTCTCTTTCAGACGGATGGCATACTTGCAGTTTTTTTCTTCCAGAACTTCATACAGATCCGGTGATGCAAAGCCGCTGTCGCCGCGCAGATAGAGCGGCATATCCGGGAAGTCACAGAGGAATTCATCCAAAAGGGACTCCATGAAGGAGTCTGCCTCTTTGCTGCAGTACATGGTGCCGTCACGGAGTTCTGCCTTTAACAGGTCGCCCGTCAGGCCGTCGTAACACAGCAGCGGATGATAACCATGTGCCTGATAATGATAGTTGAACCCTTCCCCTTCCTGTTTCCCATAGGTATCAAGAAGTGTGGAGTCAATATCAAAAAGCATGAATTCGGGTTTCTTTATGGAATAGATGACTTTGCGGAGTTCCCGGATGAGCTGATTGAGCTGATCCAGGGTATCTTGATCCATGCGGTTAAAAAGGCGTGACAGAGTGGGCTGGGAAGCCAGTGCGTCTTTTTCTAAAATCGCTGTCATGACGGGTTCATTTGTCAATTCATCCGCACAGTCATCTTCAAAGTAGGCACTGATAATCTGATAGATCACCTGCATCAGATTTTCATCATCTTTATGAATACGGAAGGATGCGGTATCGTTGGTTTTGAAGATATGCTTGATGAGCTTAACAGCCCCGATCTTAAATAGGAACTCTTTAAACAGGAGCAGTCCTGCATCGGAGGATAAATCGCCTCCGTCAAAATTTATTTTAATTTTACTATTGCTTTCTAAACTAACGGTGTTTAAAATATCCATAGAGAGACCTTCTTTCTGGGGTATTTGTTTGGATTTTGCACCTAAATTTTACCACAGATAGGGGGTCTTTTCCATGCACTAAATAAATGAAAATGTAATATTCGATCAAATTCAGTAACTATGCGGGTTTCAGACGTTTAATCTGTTGTTCCGTGAATAATTCAGGTTTATGTAGAAATCTGTGATAAGACGCTGACTGTCCATACCATAGACGGCGGAGCCTTTCATGCCCTC
>DLOQ01000179.1 GCA_002479655.1 Lachnospiraceae bacterium UBA7480 | reverse complement strand
ACACTTGACTAAATAGGGAGTATAATTAACTCTCAAAGAAATATAGTGCTAAATCCTAAAGATGGGCTTGTAAATTCTTTGATTTTAGTATAAAATACATATGATATTTACGTTAAAACGAATGAGTTATACTTTGCGCAAGTGACTATAAAAACAAAAGGAGAGTCCGATGAACGAGAAATGCAAAAGCGAACTGCAGAGAAACGGCGCTGATATTAAAAGCGCGCTTTGCTCTTTTATGGGGAAAGAGGAAATGTATGAGAAGTATTTGATAAAGTTTCTGGAGGAGGATCCCAATTACGACAATTTGATGACCAGTCTGGAGAATAAAAATTATGCCGAGGCTTTCAGGTGTGCGCATACCCTGAAGGGAGTCAGTATTAATTTGGGGCTGCTTCCGTTTTATGGGGCGGTGTCTGAACTGACAGAGGAGCTGAGAGGAAAGGAGCCGGAGGAAATCGATATGGCGGCAGTAGACGAAACAAAGAAAAAAGTGGAAAATACATATCATATTTTTTCCGATATCATCGAGAACTGTTTATAGAAGCATGATAATGTCAGCTTACAGGCCAGAGGCTTTGCCGCGCGGGAGAAAAAGCTATGAGAAGCGAAAAAGAATTGGGAGAAATATCCGACAGACTGCCTGATGAAATCAGGGAACTGGTTTTGGCTTTTGACGGGAAAGGTAATATTTTCTTTGCCAACAGGGCTGCCGCAGAGTCGCTGAAATATCAGGAGAGCGAGCTGCTGAAATGTAATATCACTCAGATTTTCCGGCAGGAGTTTCAGACGGAGGCGGGCGGAACCGTTCCGTTTGACATAGGGAGAATGAAAGACGGGGAGGAGACGGCGGCGTATTTAAATAACAGCGCCTGCATCCCTGTAAGGATCAAGCTTTTTCCGATGAATGCACCGGGTGCGTTTTTCCTTTTGGCGGAAAATATTTCCAAACAAAAGGAAATGACGCTGAAGCTTCAGAGGTTAAAAGAAGAGGAAAAGAAAAAACTGCGGGAAAGAGATGAATTTACCGCAAATGTCACGCATGAGCTGCGGACTCCGATCAACGGCATCAGGGGTCATGTGGAAACGCTCCTGAATATCACGGAGGATTCCGAGCACCGAAGGATACTGAGCATCATTTTGGACTGCTGCAGTAATATGTCGAAAATCATTAATAATATTCTGGATTTTTCCAAGCTGGAGACGGGAAAGTTTACCGTTGAGGAACGGGAATTTGATTTCTATGAAATGATGGATAAGGTAGTCGCCAACCACATCAACGAAATCAAGAAAAAGGAGCTGATGTTCAGCGTTGATGTGGACGAGCAGATACCGAGGCTCTTAGTCGGGGATGAGCTGGGGATTTCCCAGATATTAAATAATCTGCTCTCGAATGCCGTTAAATTTACATCCATAGGATATGTAAGCGTTGTGGTAAACAAGATCAGCCAGAACTCTGATGGAGCGGAGCTCCTTTTTATGGTGAAGGACAGCGGCATTGGCATAGCAAAGGAGGAGCTTGGGAGACTGTTTCAGAGCTTCAGCCAGGCGGACGCTTCCATTACCAGACGCTATGGGGGCACAGGGCTTGGACTTTTCATCGCAAAGCAACTGGTAGATTTGATGAATGGAAATATCTATGTGGAAAGCGAAAAAGGAAAGGGAAGCGTCTTTTCTTTCCGTATCCGGCTGAAGGTCGGACAGAGCACGGAGCAAGACGAAAAATGGCAGGAAGTTTTCAATAGCTGGAGCAATTTTGTGAATGAGGAAAAAACCGAGGAGGAAATCGGCAACATATTCCGCTACGGGGAAAAGGAGAATCTGGAAGAACTGGAAAAACGCATGGATAAGCTGGCGTTATCGATTGAAATGAATATATGGGATAAAGCTGAGTTCATCTGCAATACGATAAAGATATTGACAGACCCGGAGGATGAATGCGTGAAGAAACAGTTATTGCGGCTGGAAATGGCGATCCGGAAGGAAAACTATGAAAAAAGCATGAACGAATATGAAAAACTCAGGGAAATGCTAAAGAAGGTGTTGAATTGAAGGAAGAAATTAAAATATTAATCGTGGACGATATCAGCATGAACGTGGAAATGCTGAAAAATATCATCGAATCCAGAGACTACACGGCATTATGCGCACTCAGCGTGCGGGAAGCGGTGAATATTTTTGAAAAAGAGCTGCCGTCTCTTATTTTATCCGATTTATCCATGCCTGAGATAGACGGTCTTTCGTTCTGCCAGATGGTAAAAAGTAATCCGAAGACAAAGGAGATTCCGTTTATTTTTATTTCCATACTGGACACTGCCAAGGAGAAGGAAAGCGCTTTTCGTGCGGGAGCCGCGGATTTCATCAGCAAGCCCTTTGATCCTACAGAGGTTATCATGCGGGTGGATAACCACTTGAACTTCTACCGCATGAAACGGGAGATGGCGGATTATAATCATATGATGCACCAGCTGGTGGAAAAGCAGCAAAAGCAGCTTGAGGCGGAGCAGACCAGAATTTTGTCCATTGTCATCCGGATGATGGAACGGCTCGACGGAAATATGGGCAGGCATTTGAAAAATGTGGGCGGAAACTGCAGGATTTTATCCCAAAGCCTGCAGCTGCTGCCGAAGTACGAAGCAGTGATTACGGACAAGTTCACGGAAACCATCGAGGCGGCGGCTGAGCTTTGCAGTATAGAAAGCCTGCTGCAGCGCTTTGCCGGAAATACGGGAATGCAGGGGGGGAAAGACGGAGAGCAGGCGAAACAGAGCGTAAGCTTTCTTAAGGAGATTGCGGAGGACGGGAAAAAATCGAGACTTTTGACGATGGCATCCAACATCGCAAGCTGTCGTTCCGCCCACTGGGACGGGACGGGGAACCCGGATCTTAAGGGGGAGAATATTCCGCTGGAAGCCAGAATTATGGCGCTGGCGGAGGACTTTAGCATGCAGACCGGGGAAACAGAGGAGGAAAATCCTGCAAAGAAAGTCCAAAGGATGAACGAACAGAGCGGGCTGCTTTACGATCCTGATATTGTAAAGGTTTTTGATAAGGTGTGGCAGCACATGGCTGTTTTTTGAAATGATACTCCGGCGGATTTTCATCATCAGATCACGGTTGCTAAGGAGAACAGGGCAAAATGGGAAAACGATTCATGAACAGGATGACAAAAGCAAAGGAAAAACGGAAAATAAACTGGCTTGTGCTGGTAATTTTTGTGATAATCGTGATTATTATGACTTTTGCAGGCATTTATGCCATGGTCATGGGACAGATTAAAGGAATCGCAATACAGAATATGGAAGAGATGGCGCTGCATGACAAGGTAACGGTCAAAAGCAATATCGACAATGAATACCAGATTCTTGACGGAATCGGTTCCTATATCCGGCAGCTAAAATGCAATACGGAGCAGGAGCTCCTTGTGGCACTGTCACAGTGCAGGCTGATTATGGACTGTAAAATGCTGACACTGGTGTCGGAGAACGGGAAAACGCTTAACAGTAATCAGGTGGTTGCCTATGATGAGGATTTGCTCAGGCAGTGCCGGGAAACAGCTGCACATTATGTTTTCTGGATAGAGAATGATGAAGCGTATGCAGACGGCATCGGAGAACTGCTCTATTTTGGAGTCGAGGTAGCCCCGTTTACGGTTGAGGAAGAAACCTACTGGTACATTACGGCAGTAATGGACATAGACATACTTCAGAACAATCTGAAAATAGAAAGCTATGACGGAAAAGGGTACTGCAATATTATTGATGCGGATGGTAATTATATCGTAAACAACAGCCGCAGCTATACGGCGCAGAACATGAATAATTTTTTTGACAAGATGCTGCTTGGCACCTTAAAGGCTGACTGGACCATGGAGAAAATACAGGATAATATGGCGGCGCAGGAAAAGTTTTCAATGATGTATACGAACCTGAACGGAGAAGATCAACTGCTTATTTTTATGCCGATGGAAAAAGAAAAATGGTATTTTATTATGGCGATTCCGGGTTCCATCATCAATGGACAGGTTCAGGATATTATAGGACTCTATACATTATTTTGGGCTTTGAGCGTTGCAGTGATGATCTTTGCAGCCGTAATGATATTCCGGGAAGAACGGTTTATGACAGTGAAGGAGAGGGAGCACCAAAAGGAAATCAGCGAGGCACTTGCACTTGCAAATCAGGGTAATAAGGCGAAAACCACATTCTTAAATAATATGTCCCACGATATCCGCACGCCGATGAATGCGATTATGGGCTTTACCTCTCTTGCCATCTCACACATAGACAGGGGGGAACAGGTGAAGGAGTATCTTGAGAAAATTTATCAGTCCTCCGCTCACCTTCTTTCCCTTATTAATGATGTGCTGGATATGTCCCGTATTGAATCGGGGAAGCTGGAGATAGAGGAAAGGCCGGAAAGCCTGCCGGACATTCTCCATACGCTGCGGGATATTATGCAGGCGGACATTCGTTCCAAGCAGTTGGATTTTTACATCGACGTAATGGGGGTAACCGACGAGGACATTTACTGCGATAGGCTGAGACTGAACCAGGTTTTATTAAATGTTACATCCAACGCCATAAAGTATAACCGTCCGGGAGGAAGCATTTCGATCTGTGTGGTGCAAAAGGGCACATCAAAGGAAGGATATGGAACTTATGATTTCCACATTAAGGATACAGGCATTGGAATCAGCAAAGAATATCTGAATGAAATTTTCGAGCCGTTTACACGGGAGCGGAACACGACGACAAGCGGCATCCAGGGAACCGGTCTTGGAATGGCGATTACCAAGAATATTGTAGATGCGATGGGAGGTACGATAAGAGTTTCGAGCGAGGAAGGAAAGGGCAGCGAATTTATTGTTACCCTGAAATTCAGGTTGCAGAATGAACATAAAGAAATTGAAGCCATTCACAAGCTGCAGGGGCTGCGAGGACTGGTCGTGGATGACGATATCAATGCCTGTCAGAGCGTCTCTCATATGCTGAGGCAGGTCGGCATGCGTTCGGAGTGGACAAGGTTTGGAAAGGAAGCTGTCGTCCGTACCAGAGAGGCTTTGAATCTGGGGAATCCGTTTTATGTATATATCATAGACTGGCAGATGCCGGATATGAACGGCGTTGAGACTGCTAGACGGATCAGAATGGAAACGGGCGATGATGCACCTATTATTATATTGACAGCCTATGACTGGACGGATATCGAAGAGGAGGCAAGAGAGGCGGGAGTGACCGGTTTTGTCAGCAAGCCGCTGTTCCTTTCGGATCTGTATAAAACCCTGTCTGAGCTTTGCGAGGAGGAAGCACAGACAAAGCCCGAGGAGGATGCTCATCTCGATCTTCACGGCTCCCGTATTCTTCTGGTGGAGGATAATCTTTGGAACCAGGAGGTTGCGCAGGAGCTCCTTGCCAGCTTCAATCTGACAGTGGAAATCGTAAATAATGGTAAAGAGGCGGTGACAGCAGTGGAGACGGCGGATGCGGGGCGGTATGCCATGGTGTTTATGGATGTGCAGATGCCGGTAATGAACGGTTATGATGCGGCAAAAGCAATCCGCGCCCTGGCTGATCAGGAAAAGGCGAGGATTCCTATTGTCGCCATGACGGCGGATGCCTTTGAGGAGGACAGACAAAAAGCGCTGCAGTCCGGAATGAATGATCATATAAGTAAACCCCTGGATATGGAAGCATTGATAAAGATATTAAGGAAATATATTGCGAATGAAAAAGAATAATCATCCCAAAATAGAAAAACTGATTTCAATATGCTTCATCGCTGCCTTAATTGGTTTAATTGCAGTCTGTAGCAGAGGGAAAAAGCAGAGGGTTGCGCTGATAATCACGACAACTCCATATCTGATTGAATGTGACTGGGACAGCGAGGTGGGCGACACCTATACCCTTTTGACAAAGGCAGCACAGGCTTTCTCGGAGCAGTACGAGGAGGCGGAGGTTTCCATAATCGTGACTCAGATGGAAACAGGCAATGCGAATGAAATGATAACCGCAGGTTTTGATACGGATGGGGCAACAGACGTTCTGTTCAGCTCCTATTTTACCATGGCTGATTATGTTTATACCGGACGGGTGGCGCCGCTTAATGATATCATTACGAAAGAAATCAGAAATGACATTGCTGAAGAATACTGGGAAGTCTCCACAATGCAGGACAGGATTTATATTATGCCTTTTTTTAATCAGAGCAATGTACTGGCATATAATAAGGAACTGTTCCGGCAGGCGGGACTGGAAGAGTTTATCAGTGAAGAGAATGTAATCGTAAGCTGGACGTGGGAGGAATGGCAGGAAATACTTGCGGCGCTTGCCGAAAATCTGCAGGGTAATGTTTACCCGATGATGATGTATGCCGCGGATGAACAGGGCGATACCCATATTATGGCGCTGCTGCAAGGCCGTGGCGGAAGCATTTTTGACCGGGACGGCAGGATTGCCTGCAATACTCCGGAGATTATGGAAGCCATGAAGCTGCTTCGGGATTATAATGAAAAAGGATATTTTCCGCCAAACGCCGAAAATATGGTCATCATGGATAATTATAATCTCTTTATCAATAATCAGCTTGCCATTTATGTCGCCAATTTGTCCACGGAGGTTTATTACAACGAAAGAGGGATAGATTATGGTCTGGTCAATTTTCCGTCCATGGGGGAAAGTGGGATTTTCACCAGTTTTTTGTCGGGCTTTGAGGTCTTTGATAATGGGGATGAGGCAAAGCTGGAAGCGGCAGAGGCTTTTGTGAAGTTTGTTTATGAATCCGACTGGCTGGATTATTCTTTTAGTCAAATTCCGGTAAGCAACAGGGTCGCTGATAAATATGCAGATGAGATGGGAAACCGGAAGAAATATCTGGAAAATCAGGCTGAAATGATTGATATTACCGGAGGCAGTCCGAACTGGAACGACGTCCGGGCAGTATTCTATCCCCATATACAGGATTTGTTGTATGGAGCGAAGAATGTGGAAACGATAGCACGGGAAATGGAGGAAGACTGTAATGCGGCGATTGAGGCCGGCTATGAAAACAGTGTATTGCATGATTGACTACAGCAGGGAGAAGTGATATGATAACAGATGATGAGTTTAGGCGTATTGTTGATTATATAAAAAAAAGATACGGCATTGATTTAAGCCAGAAAAGGGTTCTGGTGACAGGCAGACTGGAAAATTATATTTTTCGGAACGGGTATGCCGGCTATCATGATTATATGGAGAGAGTGGAAAGCAATCCGGGTGGGGAAGAAGCGGTCAACCTGATCAATATCCTGACGACAAACCATACCTATTTTATGCGGGAAACGGTACATTTTGATTTCTTAAAGCAGACCGTGCTCCCACAGCTGAAGGTATCGGCCAATGCACATAAGGACTTAAGAATCTGGTCGGCGGCATCGTCTACGGGAGAGGAGCCTTACACCATTGCCATG
>DLOQ01000148.1:4908-6098 GCA_002479655.1 Lachnospiraceae bacterium UBA7480 | reverse complement strand
CTTATAATTGGCATCATATTTTAACAGCAGCTGCGCCGCATACTCCGTCACCATATCCTGCTGCTCCTGCGTCATGTCAGGAATCGCATTGCCGCATCCGCTCAATGACATCATCACGGCCGCTCCCGCCAACGCCATGAATACTCCTGTCGTATAATTCTTCATCCATTTCCTCCAAAACAATTTCCATCTTTTATACATGATTAAAAGTTTCCATTTATGCCAAAAGTGCAGGCTGTGAAACCCACACTTTTTTATTATAACGAAAATCTTTCCAAATTACAATTCCTTAGTTTCATTTTATGATATCCGTCCGGGCAAAAACCGTTCACACCTCAGTTTTTATGCCACCTCAAGCTCAAAATAAAATTCCACGCCCTCTTCACGGTTGATCACACCATATGGCTGTCCGATACGTTCCATAACCGCTTTCACGATAGATAATCCGATACCGGTGCCACCGTATTCTCTGGTACGCGCTTTATCGACTTTGTAAAATTTATCCCAGATATGCTCCAAGCTCTCCTCCGGAATCTGCTCTCCCGTATTAAATACGCTGACGCGCGCTTTGCCGCCCTCCTTTACCACGGTAACTTCTATCCGCTTCTCCGCCGCTGTTTTTGATACCGCGGCATAATGGATCGCATTGGAAAGGAAATTGCGGAATACCTCCTCGATCTGGTATTCATCCGCCCATACATTTACCTCCTGCGCCGGCTCATAGATCATATGGATCCCATTCTGCACGATCAAGATCTCCGATGCCTGAATACAGTTCCCAATCAGGTCAGTCAGGTCAAAGCGTTCCATGGCAATGGCATCCGCATCAGATTCCAGCTGGCTCAATGTAATCAGATTTTTTACCATGCGGTTCATCTTTGCCGTCTCATCCATGATGACCTCACAGTAATATTTCTGGTTCTCCGGATCGTCCGTAATACCCTCCATCAGTCCTTCCGCGTATCCCTGAATGATCGCGATCGGCGTCTTTAACTCATGGGAAACATTGGCAACAAATTCCTTACGCATATTATCGATCCTGGTCTTGCTCTCCACATCCCTCTGTAATTCAATATTGGCCGATTTCAACGAGGAAATGGTTTCCTCCAGCTTCTCAGACATAAGGTTAAAGTTCTCGCCGAGGATCGCGATCTCGTTCTTGTCATTGCCCTCATACCTTGCGTCAAAAT
>DLOQ01000148.1:4291-4902 GCA_002479655.1 Lachnospiraceae bacterium UBA7480 | reverse complement strand
TTCCCCCACTTTCTCCGATACAATCCAGATCATAGCCACCGCCAGTACGACTACGACCATCAGGACATTCAGGAAAAACGCATTTGCCATTTTGGCGCTGTTGTGAATCCCCTCCATTGATGCCCGCAGCATGAAAAAATTACCATCATCAAGATTACCCCACATGACAAGATATTCCGCTTCTCCATTTTGGTCAAGCAGATTACTGATGGTATAATTGTCTTCTTCCAGAATGATCTCCTGCGCATCATCGCCCCGCGCAAATATGATGTCCCGCAGCTGACGGTTAAACTCATCCGCATCATTGATCGACGTCTTGATCGTATTGGAAGCCGCATCCGTAATGATATAATTGATGCTGTACGCGCTGCAGATCTTATGGAGCGCCTCATCAAACTCCTCAGTCGCAACTTCTTTCCGATTGCTCCAGTCATTGATGACGGCATATACCTCCATAAGATTGGCGCGTTTTTTTGCAATATAATAACGCTCCAAAAGAATCGCATTGGTCACCCAGAACAAGAGCTGCATCACGGCAAGAAGAACGATAAATATAAATGCAAGCTGTTTTTTGATCGAATATTTCATTTATAATACCGCTTCCCCTTTCC
>DLOQ01000148.1:0-4168 GCA_002479655.1 Lachnospiraceae bacterium UBA7480 | reverse complement strand
ATATTTTTTATTTTTTCTTTATGCTTTCTTTGCGTGTCCTTTATACTTCTTCATGTTACTTCCATGACTAAACTTCAAATTTATACCCAAGCCCCCAGATGGTACGAATCAATTCACCCTTATCTTTCAGCTTGTTTCGAAGCTTCTTCACATGAGTGTCGATCGTTCTTGCATCCCCAAAATAATCATAATTCCATACATGATTCAAGATCTTCTCCCTTGAGAGCGCGATCCCCTGATTTTCCATAAAATAAGTGAGAAGCTCATATTCCTTATAACTAAGCTCTACCACCTCTCCATCCACACTGACGATATGCGCCGCATGATCGATCACGATGCCGCCTGCCTCCATCTTCTCCTGCTTTTCTTCTCCGACCACCCGACGCAGGATCGCTTCCACTCTGGCAACAAGGATCTTCGGGCTGAATGGCTTGGAAATATATTCATCCACACCAAGCTGAAATCCCAAGAGTTCATCCCGTTCTTCACCGCGGGCAGTCAGCATGATGATCGGCACCTTGGAAGATTCCCGTATTTCCTTGCATACCTGCCAGCCATCCATCTGCGGCATCATCACGTCCAATATGATCAGCGCGATCTCCTGATCATTATAAAAATGATCCAGCGCCTTTGCGCCGTCCTCCGCTTCTATCACCTCATAACCTTTTTTCACAAGAAAGTCTTTCACCAGCTTGCGCATCCTTGCTTCGTCATCTACCACCAGGATCTTGATCTTTTCCATATATGATATCACCGTGCCTTTCTTTATCCGGCTTTTCATCCGATTTTTGATATGATCAAAATACATTCTACCCGATATTTATGGATAATGTGTGAAATCAGAAAAATTTTTGCGAAAATAAGAAACCCCGCCGGAACATTCCATTCCGACAGGGATCGCAGCCTTGCATGACAGCAGCTATTCCAACACCTTTTTCAACTCATCCATAAAGGTATTGATATCTTTAAATTCACGGTAAACGGAAGCAAATCTGACATAAGCAACCGCCTCCAGATTCTTCAGCTTCTCCATAACGATCTCCCCGATGACAGCGCTGGGAATCTCTTTTTCCTCCCTGCTGAAGATCTCAATCTCCGCCTCGTCGATCAGCTTATTGATGGCATCTGCGCTGATCGGACGCTTATGGCAGGCACGCAGAACACCGGCCTCAATCTTCTTGCGGTCATATGCCTCCCGGTTATTATCCTTCTTAATGATGATCAGCGGAATCGTCTCAACCTTTTCATACGTCGTAAAACGCTTATCACACTCGTCGCACACACGGCGGCGGCGGATGGAGTTATTCTCCTCGGCCGGTCTGGAATCGATTACTCTGGTATTCTCATGACCACAAAACGGACATTTCATATTGCTTTCCCCCTGAACATGTATTTTATGACAAAAGTATTACATAATTGTTACATATTTAGAGTATATGCGATTTTTTTCATTATGTCAACTATTTTATGGAAACCATTATCAACTTTTGTTCAGCCGATCGCCGCCAGCCGTTCCTTTGCCCTCGGATAATCACCGCATGCCGTATAATACTGCCTCGCGCGCTCATAATCCTCCAGACATTCGCAGATGACACCTGCATTATAATACGCCAGAAAAGAATTTGCTCCTTTGGTATATGCCTCTTTCACTTTGGCCGCATCTAAAAACGCTTCCACCGCCCGTTCAAACAGACCGTTGTTCATATAGATCAGTCCCATCAAAAACCGGAAATCCGCCGTATCGCCAAACTCCTCATAAATCCCTTCCAAGGAAAGCGCCCGCGCTGTCTGTCCGGACTTTAATAAAGAATATCCATACGCCTGTACCATGTCGATGACATATTCCAGCTTCGGATTCAGATCCTGACTGAGCGCCCTGTCAAATGCCGCGACAGTCGCCGTATAATCCTTCGCAACATAATACGACTTGCCCAGCTGATAACACAGATATGGATCCTCACCTTTTTCTTCCATTTCCCATTCCAACAAGGTAATATTCCGCTCCACCTTCGCTTTCAGCTCCGCCTCACTGCCGCAATAACCGTCATGCCGCACGACAACGCCGGTCTGATATGCCCTGTGTTCTTTGCTGTTTTCTTCCGCAGCCGCGCCGATCGGAACAACCTGTTCATGGATCCTGCCTTCATAATGATAGTATCTCCTGTCATAGATCCTACTGATATACTCGCTGATCTCCTGCTGCTCCCCATCGCGGTCTAAAAGATTGATCCTCCTGATCCTTCCTACCATGCCCGTATGTCCTTCCGCCGCCTTCGCCAGAGCGTTCAGATTCATCTCCTCTACATACTCATCACTATCCAGCATCATGATCATATCATGGGAAGCTTTGGAAGCGGCAAAGTTTCTTGCCAGTGAAAAATCATCCTGCCATACAAAATCAAAAATCCTGTCCGTATGATCCGAAACCATCTCCTTCGTCCCATCCGTGGAACCGGTATCCACAACCACGATCTCAACATCCTGCCCCCGAAGCGCTTTCAGACACTTTTTCAATCGCTCCCGCTCATTTTTCGTTATGATACACACGGTCAATTCCATAAACTTCCGCTCCTTATTTCACCTCACTATTTGTGGGTGTAATCTCATTCCATAAGGTAAATCCCAAAATCAGAACGCCGCCGATTACCTGCATGGCGGTCATGTCTTCTCCCAAAATTAGGACTGNNAAAACCAGCCACAAGGGGATCGATATAGCTCAATATAGCAGCTTTTTGTCCCGGAAGTTCTTTCAGCGAAGAAAAGTATAGACAGTAAGTCACACCGGTGTGCACAAGCCCCACAATCAGCAGGCAGACCCAGCCTGTACCGTTAAGATCAGAAAGTGTGACTCCGCTTGTGAATCCCACATAGGGAATCAGGACAAGAATTGCAGCAATAAATTGTAATAATGTTCTATGTATGCCTTCCACCTGTTTGATAAACTTATTGAGCAGAATAACCGTCGCGTAAAGGCAGGCCGCGCCAAGACCAAAAAGAATGCCGACAAAATGGTTATTCCCGGCCGACAGTTCTCCAAGACCCGTAATCAGTATAATACCAAGTGTAGACATGAAAAAACAGATCCATTGTTTTGCTGACATCTTTTCCTTAAATAAAATGGGACAAGCTAGCGTCACAATGACCGGAGCAAAGTAATAGCTGAGAGTCGCAACGGAAACCGTAGTGTACTTATATGCTTCAAATAGAAATATCCAGTTAAATCCCATAGCCACACCCGACAACAAAAGAAGCGGAATTTCTTTTTTGATTTCACGAAACGGTATTTTTTGTTTTGTGAAAAACAGAAAAGCCGCAATCAGCAATGCCGCGAGTATTGCCCGGTATAGAGCAAGTTCACCGGAAGATACGGAAATATTTCTCACAAACAGACCAAGAGTACCAAATACCGTCATTGAAATAATAAGCATCACTCTTGGATTCATAAAACGCTTCATACCAGTTACTCCATGATTACTCATCCAAATATCGTTTGGCTTTTTCGTCCTTATACGTAAAAAATGCAAATTTTTGAATAGTTTCTGACTTAATTGATTGGTTACTGTCCCTTTAAAAGTTTACTGATTAAAGTGCATCAATATCTATTTTCTTCGATTCTATCGGCAGCCACGCTAATACATGATCTATTGTTGTAACACCGCCTCTGCAAAAGTAAATCCTGTCAATGTGACTTTCAAATCCTTTTTCATCTTCTATCCTCCTCTCGGCTTTAGGTAGATTTTACCATTAATTCTCCATAATTTCTATAAAGACAGAGCCTATTTATCTCACGTAATCAGAAAGAAACAATAAGCTGCATTTTAAATTGTTCTTCACCATATACGGCATGCGGAATATCTTTCGGCATGATCAGCGTCTCGCCTTCCTTCAGGAAAAAGACTTCCCCGCCAACGGTAAAACGTCCGGTTCCTTCCAATACGGTCACCATCGCATCCCCGCCTGCGGCATGGGTGGATATTTCTTCCCCCTTATCAAATGAAAAAATCGTCATGCTGACCTTATCATTCTGCACAAGGGTTTTGCTGACCACCTGACCCGGCTGATATTCAATCAGATCTTTCAACTGTAATTTTGTTTGTTTTTCAATATTTTTGTACATGACTCATTTCCTCGTCTTTCTTAATTATTAATAGGCGTTTGCGAAACGCCA
>DLOQ01000054.1 GCA_002479655.1 Lachnospiraceae bacterium UBA7480 | reverse complement strand
ATCGGGTTCTTTCGCATTTGTGCATCATTGACAATTTCGCAATTGCCTATATATATCTTATGCAAAAAGCCTCCGGCTGCCACCGGAGACTTTTGTATGTCTTTATCCTTATTTCTTTGCTTCTATCAACTCGTAGATCTCATCCCGCCCCTGCTTCGACAATGCCGAAAACGGAATGATAACGCTCTCTTTTTTATCTCCCAGCGTCTGCCGGATCAGCTTCACCTGCTTTTGTATCTGGCTCCTGTTGATCTTATCCAGCTTGGTCGCAATGATCACCGGATCAAATCCCTGCGCCACGATCCATTCATACATCAATTTATCATTGGCGGACGGTTCATGACGGATATCGATCAAAAGAAAAACTGCTTTCAGCTGCTTTGACTGATGCAGATAGCGCTCCACCATCTTTCCCCATTTTGCCGTCGTTTCCTTTCCCGCCTTGGCGTACCCGTATCCCGGAAGATCAACAAAATAAAGCTCCTTATTGATATTATAAAAATTGATCGTCTGCGTCTTTCCCGGCTGTGAGCTCGTCTTTGCCAGCGACTTTCTCTGCATCAGCGCGTTGATCAGCGACGACTTTCCGACGTTGCTTTTTCCCGCAAAAGCAAACTCCGCACAGGTATTTTCCGGCAGCCTGCTCGTAATGCCGCAGACCGTTTCCAGCTCCACGCTTTTGATCACCATACTAATAACCATGCCTTTCCATAACCTGCGAATTCAAAGTTATTTTTTTATTGCCAGCTTCAGCACATCCTCCATCCGCTCCACATAGACGATATCCAGCCCTGACTTGATCTCATCAGATATTTCGATCACGTCCTTCTCATTCTTTGCCGGCACCAGCACCGTCTTCATGCCCGCCTGCTTGGCGGCAAGCGTCTTTTCCTTCAATCCGCCGATCGGCAGTATCCGACCGCGCAGAGTAATCTCACCGGTCATGGCGATCTCCGGTCTTACCTTTTTATTTGTCATCGCGGAAAATACAGCTGTCGCCATTGTAATGCCGGCGCTCGGACCGTCCTTCGGCACCGCCCCCTCCGGAATATGGATATGAATATCATGCTCCTTAAAATATTCCGGCTTGATCTGATACGATCCCGCTATGGAACGAAGATAGCTGATTGCCGCCATCGCAGACTCCTTCATCACATCTCCCATCTGACCCGTCAGCTTCACCTCGCCTTTTCCGGGCAGGATCCCAGCTTCCACCTCCAGCGTATCACCACCCACGCTGGTCCATGCCAGTCCCCTTACGACACCAACCTCTGCCTTGGCATTGCGGCGGAGGTTCTGATATTTTTCCTTTCCCAGATAATCGACAAGGTTCTTTTTTGTAATTGTCGCAGCTTTCTTATCTCCGGAAGGCTCTTTTGCTTCCTGCCTCTGCTCCACCAGATCCTTGGCGATTCTTCTGCAGATCTTATCCAGTTTCCTCTCCAGCTCACGAACCCCCGCCTCTCTGGTATATCCCATGATCACCTGCCGAAGCGCGCTGTCCTGCAGCCTGATCTGCTTTGCCTCCATGCCATTTCGCTTCAACACCTTGGGGAAAAGATGTTCTTTGGCAATATGAAATTTCTCCGTGTCTGTATAGCCGGATAATTCGATAATCTCCATCCTGTCCAATAACGGTTTCGGAATCGTCTGCGTGGTATTTGCCGTCGCAATAAACATGACCTTGGAAAGATCCATCGGCAATTCCACATAATGATCCCTGAAATTACAGTTCTGCTCCGAGTCCAATACCTCCAGCATCGCCGATGCCACATCACCCTTATAGTCCTGGCTCATCTTATCGATCTCGTCCAGAAGCATCAGCGGGTTTTTTACGCCTGCCTGCCTTAGTCCTGCCGTAATACGCCCCGGCATGGAACCGATATAGGTTCGTCTGTGCCCTCTGATCTCCGCTTCATCCCGCACGCCGCCAAGACAGACGCGGACATATTTCTTGCCGGTCGCCTCCGCAATCGAACGCGCGATGGAAGTCTTGCCCGTACCCGGCGGTCCTACCAGACATAGGATCGTGCTCTGCGTCTCTTTCGTGAGCGCTCTGACCGCAAGATATTCAATAATACGCTTCTTAACGTCTTCTAATCCGTAATGATCCGCATCCAGAATCTTTTCCGCCTCATCCAGCCGGATATGATCCTCCGACATCTTATCCCAGGGCAGCTCCAAAAGCGTCTCAAGATATACTCTCTGTGTCGCCGCATCTGACGAAGCGTCGCTCATCAATTCCAGACGATGGATCTCCTTACTGATGGCTTTCTTAATTTTTTCAGAAGCATCCAGCTTTTCTACTGCCTTGAAATATTTTTCTTCCTCCGTATCCTCCCCGGCATTTTTGTTCAATTCTTTTTTGATAAATGCAAGCTGCTCGCGTAGGATATATTCTCTCTGATTCTGCTCCACCTGATCGGACAATTTATCTCCAAGCTCCTGCCGGATACGATCCGTCACAATCTCTTTACGCATGATATTCGCAAGAATCTCATATCTTTCAGGGACATTCGTCGCTTCCAGAATCAACTGCCGCTGTTCTACCGGTATCGGCAGATTCCCTGCCAGCAGATCCAGAAAATCCCCCAGCATCACAGCATGCTTCAACTGCTCCGCCAGATACTGGTCAAGCTGTCCATGTCCGTCATAATACTGCAAAAACAGCTCAAGGCTCTCCCTGCGCATTGCTTCATAACGCAGGACATCGCGTTTTGCGGGAGCTGCTTCCTGTATCAGCATGATATCCGCCGTCGGATACTCCACATCCGTAAGCATCAGCGAAGATACGCTAGCTCTTTGACAGCTCTCAAACAGAACATGTACCCGTTTTCCCGATACCCTGGTGAGCCGCTCCACCTTTGCCATGATACCGATCTGACAGACATCAGACAGTTCCTTAACCTCTTCTTTCTCTGATCTTTGAAGTCCCAGAAATACATTGCCATCCGTTGTGATCGCATGTTCCACACTGGCAATCGACTCCTCATCATCCAATTCCAGATGCATCCTCGTTCCGGGAAGAACGACCAGAGCTGCCAGTACAACGACCGGGATCCCCTGCACGATATTTTCTTTTTCTATATTATCGTTCTTTTTCATTTTCCTCTCCATTCAGACATAAAAGACCGCATCAGCTGCGGTCTCTTTTTGCATCATTCTGCTTTTTTTCTTGGCATCTTCTTTGAACTCTGCCGGTGAACCACGATCGGTTCACTCTCTCCTTCAACCGCGCCCTTGGTAATAATGCAGCTTTCAATTGTCTCATCTGACGGAATCTGATACATAATGTCCATCATAATATCTTCTATGATCGAACGAAGTCCCCTCGCGCCTGTCTTTCTGGCAACTGCTTTTTCTGCAATCGCCTCTATGGCATCCTTCTCAAACGTAAGCTTGACCTCATCCATATCAAATAATGCCTGATACTGTTTGATAAGTGCATTCTTTGGCTCCTCCAAGATACGTACCAATGCATCCTTATCCAATCCCTCCAAAGAAACCGTCACCGGCACACGTCCGACAAATTCCGGAATCAGTCCGAATTTGATCAGATCCTGCGGCGTCACATCTTGCAGAAGCGTCGATATATTATCTTCCGGTTTTACCATGATCTCCGCATTAAATCCGATGGATTTTTTATTCAGCCTGTCGCCGATGATCTTTTCCAGTCCGTCAAATGCACCGCCGCAGATAAATAAAATATTGGTCGTATCGATCTGGATCAGCTCCTGATGCGGATGCTTTCGTCCACCCTGCGGCGGTACAGAAGCCTGTGTGCCCTCCACGATCTTAAGCAGTGCCTGCTGCACGCCTTCCCCTGATACATCCCTTGTGATCGAAACATTCTCGCTTTTTTTGGTGATCTTATCAATCTCATCAATATAAATAATACCGTACTCTGCACGATCTAAATCATAGTCAGCCGCCTGTATCAGTTTCAACAGAATATTTTCCACGTCTTCACCGACATATCCGGCCTCCGTCAATGTCGTTGCATCCGCGATTGCAAACGGGACATTGATGATCTTTGCAAGAGACTGCGCAAGATATGTCTTACCGGATCCGGTCGGTCCCACCATGATGATATTGCTTTTTTGCAGTTCCACATCCAGATCTTTTGATGCCGTTACACGCTTATAATGATTATATACCGCTACGGAAAGAACCTTTTTCGCCTCCTCCTGTCCGATCACGTAATCATCCAGAAACTCTTTGATCTGTACCGGTTTCAAGAGGTTGATGTCTTTGTGTTCCAGCTCCTCATCATCCTCCATATCAAAATCATCCAGTTCTTCCTCAATGATATCGGAACAGATATCCACACAGCTGTCGCAGATAAAGACCCCGTTCGGACCTGAAATCATCTTCCGCACCTGATCCTGCGACTTATTGCAAAACGAGCAGCGTATCCTGCTATCTGTACTCTTTCCTGCCATAATCTGTCAATCTCCTAATTACTGCTTAATCTTTCTTATCTGCGGTAGGACGCTTGGTGATCACATCATCGATCAGTCCATACGCCTTGGCTTCCTCCGCCGTCTTCCAGTTGTCCCTGTCAGTATCTGCAGCGATAACATCCAGCGGCTGTCCGCAGTTCTCCGCTAATATGCGATTTAATTTTTCTTTCGTCTTTAAAATATGTTTTGCAGCGAGG
>DLOQ01000011.1:9382-20560 GCA_002479655.1 Lachnospiraceae bacterium UBA7480 | reverse complement strand
AGGAATGTTTAGAATTTCTTATTTCCGTACAGCAGCATAGGCACAGATTATGATTGTGCAGCTTGGCACGTCAAAATTTATAATGTGTCTTTTGACACCCGAATCCTAAATATATTCATGAAAGCGAGGTAAAACACTATGGCAATCAATAAAAATCCCGACAATGACGAAGAAATGTATGTTGACTTAGATCTGGATGACGGCACCGTCACCTGCTCCATCGTCGCGATCTTTTCCGCGGCGGGCAAGGATTATATCGCCCTGCTTCCTTTGGATGAGAATGGCGAAAATACCGATGGAGACGTCTGGATCTACGGTTATAAAGAAGATCCTGAACATCCGGAAGCGGAACCGGAGATCCTTTATATTGAGGATGAGGATGAATATGAGGCCGCCGCAGACGCATTTGACGAATATCTGGATGCGCAGGAATTTGACGAATTGATAGAAGGAGCAGGTGAAGACAGCCCGGACGACTGAGCCGGACTGTTTATACGCGCATACCGATCTCCTTCAAAAACCGGCTCGGCATCAGCCGGTTTTCTTTTGTCTTCCTGACATAAAACAAAAACAGCTTTTCCTTTGCCCTCGTCATTGCCACATAAAACACCCTGCGCTCCTCTTCCAGCTCCTTTGGTGTGGCCGCTTTCTTCTGTGGTACATTTCCTTCATTGACATCAGGCAGAATCACGATCTTATATTCCAATCCCTTTGATCCGTGCATCGTGATAAGCGATACCGCGTCCGCATCTTCCGACGGCGCTTCCGTGCGCTCCAGATTCTGCTGATAGGTATCTATCATATCAAGCCATGCTGAAAAACTTTCCATCCCCTTCGCGCTGTTCTGGATCTGATCCAGCTTCTCCATATCCTCTGTATAGTCTCTGCGCTTTTCTCTCGCATTCTGTACTACCCACTGATCGTACCCCATCCCCTTGCGGATATAATTGATAGCGGCATACGGCTCCATCCCCCGTATCTGCAAAAGGTCATATTGCAGCCGCTTCAAAAGCATGGTTCTGCTCTTTCCAAGGTCCGGCAGTCCAAGCATCCTGTCAATACTCACCTCTTCCGCCACCATATCGCGCCGGATATAACGCACCGGCTTATTCATAAACCGCAGGAAATATCCTCTTTTTGTTTCCCCATGCGTGAAATAAAGCATGGCAAGAATATCCAACGCCATCGGTTCTTCAAACAGACTCTTTGTCCTTTCTTTCTGCCAGAAGGGTATCTGCTCCTGCGCCAATTTCTGCGCCAGAAAAGAAGCGCTTAGATTTGTACGGAACAATATCGCAATATCCCTATAATCTCCATACTGCCGATAAGACTTGATCAGCGTAATGATCTCTTCCGCCTCCGCTTCCTTGGAATCGCTGCCTGTCAGTATGACATCCCGATCTCCCTCTTTTTTTGCGCGCAGCTTTTTTATAAACCGGTTTTTATTATGATCGATCAGCTTTACCGCACTCTTTACGATCTGTTCCGTACAACGGTAATTCTCTTTTAAAAGCACAGTCTCACTATCCTGATATTCTCTGGAGAACCCAAGCATAATCGACGGATCAGATCCCCGGAATCCATAGATCGACTGATCGTCATCTCCAACGACAAACAGATTGTTCCGCGGTGCTGAAAGAAGCTTAACCACCTCGTACTGCATCCTGTTGATATCCTGAAATTCATCGATCAGGATATAACGATAGATATCCCTCCACATGGCAAGCAGCTCCGGTTGTTTTTGCAGCAGCTGACGACATAGCAGGACCATATCATCAAAGTCAATCTTTCGTTTCGCCCGCATTCTACTCTGATAATCTTCAAAAATCTTCTGAAAACATCCGTCCGGCAGGTATGCCGCCTGAAACCCGTCCGACAGCAGTCCCTCGTTCTTGATCTTACTAATATCATTTAACAGCAGCGGAATATAAGAGTCCCCGCTTTCTTCTTCCTCCAGATTTTGTTCCAATGCTTCTTTTAAATATTCTCTTTTTTCTTTTTCTGTGATAATATCGGACTGTTCATAATGATAAGACCGTTTTAGAATTTGAAAATAGATTGCGTGAAATGTTCCAAATGTGACATTCTGACCGGTGCCGCCCATCAGACGTTCAAATCGCTCCTGCATCTCCAGCGCCGCCGCTTTGGTAAATGTGATCACCAGGATCTCCTCCGGCGGGACTCCGTAATGCTCTATCAGATACTGTATCCGATGAGTGATTACAAAAGTCTTGCCGCTGCCCGGACCCGCAAGCACCATCATGGGACCGTCCCCATGATGGATCNNCCGCCTTCGGCGGCTCAAATATAATTTCTTTATTCGATAGAAAATACCTCCACAACATCGTCCTTCCTGGATTTTTCCGAATCGATCCCAAGGAATATCGGTGTCTTACATCTGATCAAAGCCTCTATTTTGATACTCTCCAGATCCACAGCCGCGTCCTCTTCAAAGGAACCCATTCCCAGACATTCCCTTCCGTCTGCCTGCAGGGTAAACTTGGTATATTTTGAAGTTATTTTTATACCGCCTCCCTGATTACCCACCAGCAGACATTTCTTTCCGCTGAGCGTAATGGATATCCCTGCGTTTTTAACTTCTATATTTCCCGTACCGCTGCCAAGTGTGCCAAATCCTACAAGTTCATTACCGGTTCCATGAATCTCCATGCCGACGCTGTCAGCCTTGAAATTCTGCGGTCCTTTCCAAGCGCCCACGACCGCTCCTTTCGTAAATGCAATATTGGCTGCAAAATTACACTCCTTCAGTTCTATCGGAGTCTCATCTTCCAGCACGCCGATCCCGATCCCTTTGCCCGCATTCATGTCCAGAATGATCTTACCCGCATGGATCAGCAGAGCTTTTGCCGTCTTTCCGCCGATACCGATTGCGACATTGCTGTTACAATTGATCCTAATTGTACCGGACATACGATTTTCAATCTGACCGCAGTCATTATTTTCATCATTGCCGATACCGTAAAAACTGGTTCTGTTAGAGCGTATCTCCAGCGTGCCTGTCCCTTCCAGAATCAGGCTGGCACTTTTCGGCACCCGGATACCGCCTTCCAGCAATTCGTTCCCATTCTCCGTCACAAGCGTCAAAGTTGCCCCTTCTCCGACATCGATACATGGTGAACCATCGCCGCTTCGCAGCCTGACATCCGTAATTGTCAAGCGGCAATGTGTATTTTCCTTGATCTTGATCGAAACGCTTGCCACAAAATCCGGATTGCCGACAATCTTTACTTCCGGTTCTGCCACAACAATACCTGTATAATTCTTCAATGCAAGCTGCATCAGGTTCAGTGCAGGATCAGCGGCCGCAAGATATACTCTCTTCCGAAGTGTCTCATAACGCTCCTGATTGGCCTGTATGATCTCCGCGCGGCAGGATTCACTGATCTGTCCTGCAATCTCAAAGGTGGGACGAGCCGTATAGAAGCCCTGGATCAGATCGACATCCATCCTGATCAGTGCCTTGAGCTCATCTAATGTCTCCACGCCTTCTGCCAACGCCATAAATCCGTTATCGTGGGCAAATTCTATGATATTCTTGACAAAATGCTGCTTCTTTGGTTCCTGATGGATATCGCTGATCAGCATCCGGTCGATCTTAACATAATTCGGCAGATACTTTAAAAGATTGACCGTATTGGAATAGCCGGTGCCAAAATCATCGATTGCCACCTCAAATCCATTACTATCACTCCTGCCAAGCAGAATACCGATCTCACCGTCGTCCGACTCTGTCTGCTCCGTTATTTCTATGACAACATTATCAAAGATATCTTTATACTTATGCTTTAACTTATCAAAGTCACCCTCTTTTAGAAAATACCCCGGTATACTGTTGACAAAGATCTTCTTTCCTTTCAAAATTTCCTTATTCTGATGCACCAATTTAAAAACATTGTTCAGAGTGGCATATTCGATATGATACAACCGTTTCTCAATCGTCGCATATTTTAAAATCGTCAGTGGCGATACCGGTCTGTCTTTCGGCGATCTCATCAATGCCTCATATGCAAAAATCTCACCTGTCCTCGCACTAACGATCGGCTGAAACGCATATAAGAACAGATTCCTGTCCATAATATCTTTGACCGTTTCATGATCCTCTCTGTTGTATTCCTCCTGCGGTACGACACTCCCCTGTCTGGTTTGACTGCGTCTGCTGTTCTTCTGTACGTTTTTCTTAGAAAACACTTCATCCAGCAGATCCATTTCATTGGTGATCTGCTCCGGCTTTACGCTGATATAGCCGTAATTTATTTCAATCGTATATTCCTTTCCAGAGATCCTGTTATATTCGCTAAGATGTTCGTTGATCTTTTCAATCAGGCGCATTGTCACGCTTTCCCCGTCAGCAGCCGCATAACTGGCAATCACAAATTCATCCGTTCCCAGCCGTGCGCAGACCGCCTTGTCCGACACTCCCTGCTGCAGGATCTGCCCTACCGCCTTGATTGCGTGATCTCCTTCTGAATGGCCATATACATCATTGATATTGCTCAGCCTGTCGATATCAAGACATCCGATCAGCAGCTCCTGATCATGGCTCTTACAATAATCTACCAGCTGCGTCAGTTCATAGCTGAATCCTTCTGCATTAAGCATACCCGTCAGGATATCTCCATGCTGCAGCTTCTTCATATTCTCATTGGCGCTGACCAGCATATTATTAACAAAGGTCAGACGCTTTTCCACCGTATAACGTGCCAGAACGCGTCCGAAATTATGGACGATCCTGTCGATCTTATAATATTCATTATCATAATCTTCCGCACAGCAGATCACATATCCGAAATGCTGGTGAAGATATCTGACCGGCGTGATGAGCAGAGGCATCCCTTTTTCAAGTTCCTTCTCCAGTCCGGGAATCGGCTCTCCCAGCAAAAAAGAAGTCCACTGAGCAGACTGCGCCCTTGTATCCGCAAGGATAAAATATTTTTCTCCTTTTCTTGGCCAGCGATCACATCTGCTCTCCGAAAAAATATCCTGCATAAAGGAGTCCTTAACACAGAAAAACGAATCCCGCAGCATATAGTCAGATAATACATCCGCGATCTCTTCAATGCCGTTCATTTTTAAAAGATTATCCGTCAGTCCGTAAAAGCTCTGTTCATGAATCATGCTGTCATACAGGTTTTGGTACAGATTGTTGATCGTCAGAAGCGCCGCGCCCGTCGTATATTCCATATCCCTGCATATGACAATATCATCGACCGGCATCTCCTCCTGCAGTCTTGCTTCCTCTATGGCATCCCCGTCCTTCTTCTCCAGGACATCCAGTATCCCATCAACAAACTCCATATAATCGATAAAGCAAGCCGTAAAGTTCAGTCCTATTGTCTGCTCTCGGGAAGCTTCACCACAGCAGGCAACCTTCACCTCATCAGGCACCTGATAACCGTTTCTGCGCAATTGGTGGCATACATAATTCGCAACATTTTCATTTTCGCAGAAATATACATCCGAAAGCTCTTCCTTAGATAATGTCGGAAGGACTTTTTTCAGTTCCCGCATGGGTATATGTGAGATTTTCCCGTCAGGGATTCCCTGTTCCGTAAGATAATNNTTCCCGCATCGGCATATGCAATATCTTCCCGTCGCTGATCCCCTGTTCAAAAAGATAATTACGGTAATAGGTACCTGTCAGTCCCTCATCTTCCGTTCCGGACACATAGGTAACGCTTTCGTACCCATACTTCTCTTTAAAAAAACGAAGGGACTTTTTGACGGAATGTTCCATGACAAAATTAAGTCCAACCGCCCCTTTNNTTTGCGTTACCGTTCCATACAAACGCCGGAACACCTGCCTCTACTGCCTGTCCAGCAATGATATCCAGCACATCCTGGGATTCGATACCGCCCGCGTCAATAAATAACGCGTCCAGACGATCAGAGCGCGTAAGATTAGAGATCACAGGAAACATATCCTTATCCAAAACATCTTTCCTGTTTTCAAAATCGATATCATCTATATAATATGTCAAAAGGCGGTATCCCCTTAACCTCACTTTTTCATGGATCGCCTTCAGCTTCTGCCAATGANNTGGATCGCCTTTAACTTCTGCCAGTGTTCCTCCGCTTTGATCTTTGCAATACATAATCCAATCAGATTTTTTTCCTTCATGTTCGTAACCCCTTGTCAAATGCTTTGCTTTTTATTTGCCCATTCTTTATCAGTGTAACACACCTTTACATTTTTTGCCACTAAATAAACTTAAAATTCAACAAAGAATTGGAATAAAAAAATTTTAAATATTCTATATTTTTCTCTTTTCATTTTCCATCAACTACTATATAATGTATTGAGAAATCATTATAGAACGAAATGAACTACTACATCTAGGAGGAGTATTATGCCAAAGCGTACTGATATCAACAAGATCCTTATCATCGGCTCCGGCCCCATCATCATCGGACAGGCATGTGAATTTGACTATTCCGGCACACAGGCCTGCAAAGCCCTTCGCAGTCTCGGTTATGAGATCGTCCTTGTCAACTCCAATCCCGCAACGATCATGACCGATCCGGAGATTGCCGATGTTACTTATATTGAACCGTTAAATGTCGAAAGACTTACACAGATCATCGCAAAGGAACGTCCTGATGCTGTTCTCCCCAACCTTGGCGGACAGTCAGGACTTAATCTTTGTTCAGAGCTTGCTTCGCAGGGCATCCTGGAACAGTATCAGGTCAAGGTCATCGGCGTCCAGATCGACGCGATCGAGCGCGGCGAAGACCGGATCGAATTTAAAAAAGCCATGAACGCTATCGGTGTGGAAATGGCGCGAAGCGATGTTGCCTACAGCGTTGAGGAAGCGCTGAATATCGCAGAAACCCTCGGATACCCTGTCGTCCTGCGTCCTGCCTATACGATGGGCGGTGCCGGCGGCGGTCTGGTCTATAATAAAGAAGAATTAAAAACCGTCTGCGCCAGAGGACTTCAAGCCAGTCTTGTCGGACAGGTCCTTGTAGAAGAATCCGTTCTTGGCTGGGAAGAATTGGAGCTTGAGATCGTCCGGGACGCAGACAACAATATGATTACAGTCTGCTTTATCGAAAATATCGACCCTATCGGCGTACATACCGGCGATTCCTTCTGCTCCGCTCCCATGCTGACCATCTCTGAGGAATGTCAGAAACGGATGCAGGAGCAGGCTTACCGTATTGTTGAATCGATAGAAGTTGTCGGCGGAACCAATGTACAGTTTGCGCACGATCCCGTCAGCGACCGGATCATCGTCATTGAGATCAATCCAAGGACTTCCCGTTCCTCCGCACTGGCATCCAAAGCAACCGGCTTTCCCATCGCATTGATCTCCGCCATGCTTGCCTGCGGTCTTACCTTAAAGGATATCCCCTGCGGCAAATACGGCACCCTTGACCGATATGTGCCGGGCGGGGATTATGTCGTAATTAAATTTGCGCGCTGGGCATTTGAAAAGTTTAAAGGCGTGGAAGATAAGCTGGGGACGCAGATGCGCGCTGTCGGCGAGGTCATGAGCATCGGCAAGACTTATAAAGAAGCCTTCCAGAAAGCCATCCGAAGCTTAGAAAACGGGCGTTCCGGTCTTGGTTATGCCAAAAATTACCACGACATGGACAAGGAACAGCTTCTAAAGCTTCTGATCTATCCCTCCAGCGACCGTCATTTCATCATGTATGAAGCATTGCGTCATGGAGCTTCTATTGAAGAAATCTATCAGTTGACCAAAGTAAAACATTATTTTATTGAACAGATGAAGGAACTTGTTGACGAAGAAGAAACGCTCCTTACCTTCCGCGGTTCTCTTCCCACTGACGATCTGCTGATCCAAGCAAAGAAAGACGGTTTTTCCGATCTTTACCTAAGCAAGCTTCTTTCCATCCCTGAAGATGATATCCGTAATAAACGTATTTCCCTTGGCGTGGAGGAAGCATGGGAAGGCATCCATGTCAGCGGTACGAAGGAAAGCGCGTATTATTATTCTACCTACAACGCGCCGGACAAAAATTCGGTCAATGAAAATACAAAGAAGATCATGATCCTCGGCGGAGGGCCTAACCGTATCGGTCAGGGCATCGAGTTTGACTACTGCTGCGTCCATGCCGCTCTTGCCCTGAAAAAACTCGGTTTTGAAACAATCATTGTCAACTGTAATCCGGAGACCGTATCCACGGACTATGATACCTCCGATAAGCTTTATTTTGAGCCGCTTACCTTGGAGGATGTTTTAAGCATCTATCACAAAGAAAAGCCGCTGGGCGTCATTGCGCAATTCGGCGGGCAGACGCCGCTGAACTTAGCTTCCGATCTGGAAAAGAACGGGGTCCGTATCCTGGGCACTTCTCCTTCCGTCATTGATCTGGCGGAGGATCGCGATCAGTTCCGCGCCATGATGGACAAGCTGGGCATCCCCATGCCGGAATCCGGTATGGCGACGACCATAGAAGAAGCCCTCTCCATCGCCCAAAAGATCGGCTATCCTGTCATGGTGCGCCCCTCTTATGTCCTTGGCGGACGCGGCATGGAAGTTGTCTATGACGATCAGAGCATGGAAGAATACATGGCGGCAGCGGTCGGCGTCACTCCCGACAGCCCGATCCTGATTGACCGCTTCTTAAATCATGCGCTGGAATGTGAGGCGGATGCGATCAGCGACGGAACGCACGCTTTTGTTCCCGCAGTGATGGAACATATTGAACTGGCAGGCGTACATTCCGGCGACTCGGCATGCATCATCCCGTCTGTCCATATATCCGAAGAAAATGTTGCCACCATTAAGGAATATACCAAAAAGATTGCGGAAGAAATGCATGTCCGCGGTCTGATGAACATGCAGTACGCGATTGAAAATGATAAGGTCTATGTTCTGGAAGCCAATCCCCGCGCATCCAGAACAGTTCCGCTGGTATCCAAAGTATGCGATATCCGCATGGTACCGCTTGCAACGGATATCATCACATCGGAACTGACCGGACGTCCGTCGCCGGTATCGGAATTAAAAGACCGCACAATTCCTTATTACGGCGTAAAAGAAGCTGTCTTTCCGTTTAATATGTTCCCGGAGGTCGATCCTGTACTTGGTCCGGAGATGCGTTCCACCGGTGAGGTGCTCGGTCTTTCCACTTACTACGGAGAAGCATTTTATAAAGCGCAGGAAGCAGTGCAGTCTCCGCTTCCGCTTGAGGGCACGGTTCTAATCTCTGTCAACCGCAAGGACAAAAAAGAGATTGCGGAGATTGCAAAACTATTTGCGGAAGACGGATTTAAGATCCTTGCAACCGGAACGACCTGCGAGGTGATCCGTGAAGCTGGCATTGAAGCGGAACATATCCTGAAATTATACGAGGGTCGTCCGAATGTTCTGGATGCGATCACCAACGGTGAAATCGACCTGATCATCAACTCTCCCGTCGGCAAGGACAGCGTCAATGATGACAGCTACTTAAGAAAAGCCGCCATCAAGGGTAAGATACCTTACATGACCACCATTGCGGCGGCACGGGCAACCGCCAAGGGCATCCACTATGTAAAGACAAGGGGAAATGGCGAGATCAAGTCCCTGCAGCAGCTGCATAGTGAAATACAATAGAAAATACTGATGAATCACTAAAAAACAGGCTGCCAAGTAAATGGTCAGCCTGTTTTTAATTAGAACTCCGGCATTAGTTATCAGCTTAATTTCTCGATTGCCAGACGGATTCGTTTCAGGCTCTCTTCTTTCCCCAACACTTCCATGATCTCCGTTGCTCCTGCCGGCGTCATCTGCTTACCGGAAACAGCGGTACGGATCGGCCACATGACATATCCATTCTTATATTCTTTTTCCTGCACATAGGCAAGAAGCGTCTGATACAGATTATCATTGCTGTAGTCATCCGTTCCTTCCAGGATTGGAAGCACATCCTTCAGTACTGCCAGCGAGCTTTCCGCATTTGTTTTCATCTTCTTATGGGTGTACATTTCAATATCATACTCCGGCAGTTCATTGAAGAAATCAACAAGTTCTTTAATATCCGGAAAAATCTCAATCCTTGTCTTTACCATCATAGCAATCTTTCTCTGATCCAATCCCTCTTTCAGATATTGATCCAGATACGGCTTTGCCATCTCAAAAAACCTCTCATCATCCATCGCCTTTAAGTATTCCCCATTCATCCAGCGAAGCTTTGTATAATCAAATACGGCAGGAGATTTACTCATATGATGATAGTCAAACGCCTTTACCAGTTCCTCCAGCGTAAAGATCTCACGGTTCTCCTCCGGCGACCAGCCAAGCAGTGCCACAAAATTCACAACTGCCTCTGTCAGAAATCCCTGTTCGATCAGATCCTCATAAGAGGAATGACCACAGCGCTTAGACAGCTTCTTATGTTCTTCATCTGTGATCAGAGGGCAGTGTACATAGACCGGAACCTCCCAGCCAAACGCATCATACAGGCGGTTATACTTCGGTGAGGAAGATAAATATTCATTACCCCTGACAACATGGGTAATCCCCATCAGATGATCATCCACCACATTGGCAAAGTTATAAGTCGGATAGCCGTCCGATTTGATCAGGATCATATCATCCAGCTCCGCATTCTCCACCGTAACATCCCCATAGATCTCATCATGGAACGTAGTCGTTCCCTCGGTCGGATTGTTCTGCCGGATCACATAAGGCTTTCCTTCGGCAAGGTTCTTCTCGATCGTTTCCTTTGACAGGGAAAGGCAGTGCTTATCATACACCGTGATCTCCTTCCCGTCCCCGCCTACATTTTGATTCAGAGAGGCAAGACGCTCCTTGTCACAGAAGCAGTAATAGGCTTCCCCTTTTTCTATCAGCTCTTTTGCGTATTTCAGGTAAATACCCTCTTTCTGCCTGTCGCTCTGCACATAAGGACCGCAGCCCTTATCTTTATCAGGACCTTCATCATGAAGCAGTCCCGTCTTCTCCAGCGTCCTGTAGATGATATCCACTGCGCCCTCTACATAACGCTCCTGATCGGTATCCTCGATCCTTAAGATAAAGTCTCCTCCCTCATGCTTGGAGATCAGGTACGCATACAGCGCAGTCCTAAGATTTCCCACATGCATACGCCCGGTAGGACTTGGGGCGAACCTTGTTCTAATCTTTGTCATTTTCTTATATCTCCTCTCTTTCATATCCGATAACCAGATATTTGCGAAACTCTCAA
>DLOQ01000011.1:0-9259 GCA_002479655.1 Lachnospiraceae bacterium UBA7480 | reverse complement strand
GAACCCGATTAGAGTTTCGCAGCTCAATATTTACGCCTCAAAAACCAGATGTTAAATCCTGCCAGCACCAGCCCTCCGGGAATAATCCCGATCAGCAGCACGGAAAAAATACTCCTTGCCGTGGAATCCATAAGGATCGGATCATAAGTAAACGGCTTGGGCGGAATGATGCTGACTTTTTCCTCACCCATCAGCTTATTGACCGCTTTCATAAATACTTTATAATTGTTGCCGCCTACCGCCTCATTCATATCCGGCCACAACAGATACTCTGATGAAAATGCCGCGATCTCGCTCAGCCCCTCCGGATAAACCTTAGCGGCATATGCACCTAAGATAAACGGTCCCATCACGGGAGCTGTCTCATCCACGTCCATATTATAACTGGTGGTGGAATACGCATATTCCGTTGTGGTAAGAAACGCAAGCATCGAGGCATCCGAAAGCGTTTCTTCCGCTTTCATCCCCTTGGAATACGGCATATAGACATATTGCGTACGATAAACGGAATAAATATCCTCCGTCAGTTCCGTATCTTTGATATCCGGCAGCAGAAGATACTGCTGTCCGTTATAATAACTGCTTCCCTCCTCCATCACAAGCCCGGGACACACGGTAAGTCCATATGGTTGCAAAAGCCGGTAATAATTGGACAGCTCTCCGGAATCACTAAATGCCACGACGATCATCGCATTGCCGCCCTGATGAAGATAAGCTTCGATCTTTGCCAGCTCCTCCTCATTATAATCCCGCAGCGGCGCGATCATGAAAAGGCAGGAAGCATCCTCCGGTATCGCATCATAGGTCAGAAGATTGATCGTCTCCATCTCATAATTGGCGTTAGCGATCATGGAAGCCAGCGTCGCATCCGGCTCCAATTCATCATGTCCGGCGATACAATAGATCTTAGAGACCGTATCCCCCGTGACATGATCTATCGCAGATACCAGACTTCCCTCACCGTCATAACCTGTTATCTCATAACCGACCACTTCATACTCACCGGTCAGATAATTAACCTGTCTTAAAATTTCACTCTGGTAACATTCATTATACTCAACCACCTTATGCCTGTCGCCGCATACTACGATCACGCTGTTGTCCATAGGCATCGTATCTGTATAGGATGCGTAAAAATAGGGATTTTCCGTGGGGGACACATTAATGACTGTGATCATATCTGAGTTCTCATCCATTGCCTTCAGCGTAAAATGCAGCGTTTCATCCATTGCCGACTGGTCAGCAAGATAATACATCGTCACCGGCTGATCCAACGTCTCAAGATATGCTTTTGTTTCAGGCAAAAGCGAATAAAGACGATTATAGGTAATATCCAGCGTGGTATATTCGCCGGGCAGCATGCCTGCGCCGATATTGACCGCAATGATTACAAGGATCATGATCACAACGCCCGAAATATTTCCGACCGCCTTTCCGATCCCATGCGTCGCCACACGCCAGCGGCGCTTCAAAATCACAAATCCGGTCAAAAACAGGCACAAAAAGATGACAGACACATAATACAAAATTGCCGGAAGATATATCATCCCGTTTAAACCATAGTCTAAAAAATATGAGGTAATATTAAACACCTGCAGAATATCGGTAACCACATTACCGTTCGGGCTGATCAGATTACAGATTCCCTGCATCATTGCGCCTAACAGGAGCGTAAAAAACGTCAGCACCGCCGCAATGATCTGGCTCTCCGTCAGCGCCGACAAAAAAGCGCCGATCGCTATACAGGCGATACCAAAAAGCCAGAAGCTGATGATCGCAACATAATTTTCCCCCATCGGAACCGATCCATACACTTTTAATACCAGCGGATAAAGACAGAGGATCAAAAGCAATCCGGTAAAAATGGTGACAAGCGCCATATATTTTCCTAAAATGATCTTCCACACAGACACCGGAGCCGTATATAGCAGCTGATCCGTCTTTGTTCTCGCTTCCTCGGAAAATATTTTCATCGTTAAGATCGGTACGCTGAGGAGAAAGATCATCATAATCGCGCTGAGCACATACGACAGATACGGATATCCCGACATCATACCATAATATCTGAAATTCCATCCCGCAAAGAAAAGGTTGACTGCCAGAAACAGCCATCCGATCATGGAGCGGAAATAGGAAGCCAGTTCCTTTTTATAGACTGCCAACATAACTTATCCTTCCCTCCCATCATCCGGCGTTTCCAAGTCATACGCCTCATTTGTCAGTTTCAGATATACATCCTCGAAAGAGATCTCCTCTACGTTTAATTCCAAAACGATCAATCCATTTTCAGAACATTTTACAAAGATTTCTTCCCTGATATCCCTGCCCGCCTCTGCCGTGATCCCGATCCGGCAGGACTCCGTACTTTCTTCCAGCATCTTTTTTTCTTCGATCCCTTCTATCCGTCCGATCACCTTCTCCGCATTGCTGGAATTTCCCTTTACCACAATGGTCAAACGCTGTTTTTCATTATATTGCTCTACCAGATGATCAATACTGTCATCGGCTGCGATCTTACCTCTGGAAACAATGATCACATGATCACAGACCGCCCTGACCTCACTTAAAATATGCGTGCTCAATATGACCGTATGATCTTCTCCCAGTCTTCTGATCAGATCGCGCACTTCCACGATCTGCTTGGGATCCAGACCGACCGTCGGTTCATCTAAGATGATGATCTTAGGATCTGCCAAAAGTGCCTGCGCCAGTCCCACACGCTGCTTGTACCCTTTGGAAAGATTCTTAATCAGCCGTTCCTCTACCACCTCAAGCTTCACGGTTTCAATGATCCTATGGATCTTATTCATCCGTTCGATCTTATCGATCCCCTTCAGCTCCGCCGCAAATTTCAGATATTCCAAAACTGTCATATCCGGATATAACGGCGGGATCTCCGGCAGATAGCCGATCAGCTTCTTTGCCTTTTCCGGAGATTTCATCATGCTGATATCGTCGATCAGTACAGAGCCTCTCGTCGGCGCAAGATATCCCGTGATCATATTCATCGTCGTGGATTTGCCCGCGCCGTTCGGTCCCAAAAAGCCATATACGCATCCGTCTTCCAGCTCAAATGAGATATCATCTACAGCGCAATAATCTCCGTATTTTTTTGTCAGATGTGTTACTTTGACCATATCAATAACCTTACCCTTCACATAACCTGCAAACTATGAACCATGGATATCATATCTGCAAAACAATCAATTTCGTTTTTCAGCTGCTACGGACAATGAATATATTCCTGCATATCGTCCCATTTTGCAGCGATCTCATATGCCTCAGGCGCGTCTTTCTTTAGACGGTTCAGACATTTGATACAGAAGCGCTCCCGCTCCGTATAATTAAATCTGAGCACGTTCTTATGCCCCCAGATATGGGTAAATGCCTGCTGTCGGTCCAGCTCCTCCATAGCGGGAACAAACGGCGTAACAAACCGTCCCTCCCTAGCGGCGCACATAGGCAGAAGCCTTTGCTCCGCAAATACCATATGGCATAGATTTTCCTGTTCTTCCACGCAATTTAACATAAACCGCTGGGCTTCCTCCACATACCGGTCTTTCAGCTTCCCGTCCCTGAAATAGAGAAGCGCCGTATTACATGGAAGGACATTCCAGTTCAACGCCGGATCAAACTGATAATCCGGTTTCATCCTGAAAAATTCCCTTCCCGGATAGATCTCCTCCCGCAGCGGTTCCTCATGGATCACGCAGACATCCCTTCCCTCAAAAAAGGCGCTCATATCCTGCCATACAATGAGATCCAGATCGATCATCGCCACAGGAGCAGCCACCCGTTTTAATGCCTCCAGCTTTCCCGCCGCCCAGAATACCGTGGGATTGATCCTCTCATCCACCTCCATGACCGTCACTCCCGCATCAAAAACAGGCAATAACCCCATATCCTCCAGAAATACTATTGCCTGTTCATCCGCGATCATCTGCACGGGACCATTGAGCTTTTTCCACTCCTCCGCGGAAAGCAGAAGCGTTATTTTCTCAAAATCCTGCATATAATATTTTTTTTCTTTTTTTTGCGTAAAAAATGGTTTTGACCATATGGAATAAAATCCATTCACAATGCGAGTCTCTTTTCAGCGTCTAGTATCGTCTTACCAAATCAAATCCAAACCATAACCAAGCGTGCCGTCTACCATATTATCCTCTTCCGGAAAATATCTATCCATTTCATTCACAGCATAATATCCAAGATCCCAATCGTCTTCCGGCAGTCTTCCATAACCATCCGCCGGATTCCAACCGCTGCCTGATAAGCCGCGGTAGCTGCCTCCTATCCCTCGGTAACTGCCTGATAAACCGCGGTAGCTGCCTCCCAGCCCATAGTAACTGCCAAATAAGCCGCGGTAACTGCCTCCCAGCCCTCGGTAACTGCCAAATAAGCCGCGATAGCTGCCTCCTATTCCACGGTAACTGCCTAATAAACTGCGGTAGCTGCCTACCTGTCCTCGGTAACTGCCTAATAAACTACGGTAGCTGCCTCCTTGCCCGCGATAACTGCCTAATAAGCTGCGATAGCTGCCTCCTTGCCCACGATAACTGCTGGATAAACTGCGGTAGCTGCCTACCTGTCCTCGGTAACTGCCTAATAAACCACGGTAACTGCCTACGCGGTAGCTGCCGCGCAATCCACGATAACTTCCATGAAAACTGCTCCGCAGCCTGCGGTAACTTCCCTTCCGCGCCTCTCCCTGTCCGTGAACAGCATCCGGCTCCGGCGGCAGAAATGACGAATAATCCATCTTTTCTACCGGTCCGCGTCCCCGGAAACAGACCATCTCCGGCGGAATGACGTCACAACCGTTATAAAACAGTTCATACCGCTTGTCCGCGCTATTAAAATACATATGTTTTATATACAACCGTCCGCACTTTGCATGAAGCTTGACATATACCGGCGAACCATTGTGCTCCCTGGTATAAAAAGCAGCCTGCTCCTCGCTGCAGCGAAATGCATATCCTCCCTGCGGCATGGCATCCTGCAGCTTTTTGTTCAATTCACCGTTCCACTCGATGTAAACAGAGAAAGCATGGGCAGCGACATCATAATTTACACAATCGAAAAAGACATATCCGGCATGAAGTACCGGCAATCGATTCATTCTAGTATTGTATGCTTCGATCGTCTCAGCATAACCTCTATTCAGCCAGCCAAACAGTTTACCCATACTTTACCTCATCAGAATTGCAATCAAAAATGCAAGGGAATACTCCATTTTTATAATATAACAAAATGCGCTTTCAGGCAATCATTTTTGCTAAACTTGTCGAAATGAAATTTCAAAAAACAATTTTTTGACACGTAAATACACTCATTGAGTGCAAACTGTTGATATTTTGAACCAATACGAGTATAATATGGTTGATAAGGAGGGAAAAACTATGTCACAAGCAACATTTAGTGTACGTATGGATGAAAAATTGAAAAGACAGTTTGACGATTTGTGCTCAGATTTTGGAATGACTGCATCTACTGCAATCAATGTCTTTGCAAGGGCAGTGGTGCGCGAGCGTAAAATCCCATTTGAGATCGTATCTCCGGAACCTGAGATTACGCGAGAAAAAGCTATGCAGGCATTTATGTCCATTAGGGAGCAGTCGGTAAAGAATTTTCCTCAAGGAATGTCACTCGAGGAAATAAATGAGGAAATTCGTAAGGCAAGGTACGGCGAAGAGGATGTAGAATGATATGTTACGCAGTCATTGACACAAATGTACTTGTCTCTGCGTTGCTCTCCAATCATGCCGATGCCGCTACTGTGCAGCTTGTAGGCAGATTAATCAGTGGTGAAATCGTACCAGTTTATAGCAATGAAATCATGTGTGAATATCGAGAGGCACTTGGTCGAAAGAAGTTCAAATTTGAACAGAACATGGTAAACTATATTCTGTTGGCAGTAGAAAAATATGGCGTTATGATTGATCCTTCCGCCACAGGAGTGATTTTGCCTGATATGAAAGATCTTCCGTTCTATGAGGTTGTTATGATGAAGAAAGAAGATGGGGCATATCTGGTAACAGGTAACTTAAAACATTTTCCTGTACAACCTTTTATTGTGACAGCACGTGAGATGCTTAATATTCTGGATGGAAAAACATGAACTGAAACGATTATTTTTCCTGATTTATCAATAGATATGTTCTTTGTTATATGTTAAAATTTATTGCAGATAGAGTCGTCTCTTTTATTTTGTCACGGTGGAATGTAAAATTTGCCGGCTTTAGCAGCAAGGCAAATGGCAGGTTTTTAGAGGTTTACTGAATATGCTTATAGATAATCAGCAAGAATACAATTTAATATGGGATAAAGTTGATGAAAAACTAAAATTTAACCCATCATGTGAATACAGAGGACACTCGATGAAAGTATCTTTACCGTTTCAAATCAATGGTAATTATGATGATTTAGTGTTCCGAATTGATACGCTGTACAAAGACAAAAGAGGACTGCTTTTATGCAGACAAATGATAAGTAGATTCCATTGGATTTTGGCACAGGAAGATAGCGAAATGAATTATTGAAGATAGCGCTGTGATTGAATAAAATAAGTGAGGTATTGGGGGTTGGAAAATAGAGTTAACGAGTATGCTTTGCAAATCAGAGAATTTCTTATAAATCAATTAGATTTTTTAGATGGAGAAGTCCAGCAATTTGTTCCTGCTAGTAATAAAGAAGATACCGGTGTTGTTGCTATGGATGTTAAGTGGAAAAGTGGTGTACATTTTATTTTTTACCAGCCCTTATGGCGTGGATACTATTATGCCATGCGTAATAATGAGCAGATTTCCCACACTTTTCATGTTGGAAAATATAATAATGATCTGACAATTTATATCCAAAGGTTAATTAATGATATCAATAATGGTCGGTATGATAATAAGTTTACGCCCCGTGAGCTCCATTTAAAGTATGTGCAGGAAAAAGGTTTGACCGGATATATGAACAATACGAAGTGGGATAAAACTTTCGATATCATTCGCACGATGGAAGAAGAGACGGGCAAGGAAATTTCTATCATGTATAAGTATATTTCTGATATGGAAGATCCGGTCTATTACTGGTCTATCAGAGGGGATGAATATTTACATAAAAGCATGTATAAATATATCAAGTGGTTAAAGATCAAGCCGATTGTTTGTGATTATGAGTATCAAGGGCGTCTCATTGAACCTAAGTATACCTATTACGACTATACTTCTTTGCTCCTGGAGAAAATGAATGCGGCTAATTTGCATTATGAATATTTGCAATATGAAGAAGCTTATATAGTTTATGGATATCGATAAAGACATTCAGATAATCTATGAATTAACATTCAAATTCTTTGTTATATGTTAAAATATACAGTAGATAGAGTCATCTCTTTTATTTTGTCATGGAGGCATACTTTATGGGACAACGATTAACATGGGAGCAAATAGAAAAAAAATATCCTGATCAATGGGTGGGACTTACTGACATCGACTGGGAAGATGGAGCAAATATAAAATCAGCAATTGTAAGCTATATTGGAATGTCCAGTGCTGATTTACTTAGAATGCAAATAAAAGACAGAAACATTCATGCAACATATACGACACCGGATAATCTTGCTCCGATGGGGACAGTAGAACACAATATGCACATTTGCCAAAGGACATAGGATTGCGGTTCAATGTATTGATATAAATCGAGTAGGAGGCGGTGACTAACCGCCGTCCTCTCACAGCACCGTGCGTACCGTTCGGTACACGGCGCTTTCAATAGTTGACACGCGCTGACTGGTAAGCATTGGCTAAATCATAAAAGCCACTGTTTATCAGTCTTTCTTTTGTCATTGCCATATTTATGGCAACCGTATGTGTTGTGAACCAATACCCCCGTCTGCTCATTGCCGCTTTCCATGCCAACTCCTTTGGCACTCCCATCTTTATTAGATTCCGCAGCTTCGTTTTCGGTTTCTTCCACTGTTTCCATATACACATACGTATTCTGTGATAGAGCCATCCGTTGATGTCGTCCAGGTTATTTTTCATGCTCGCTATTCCATAATAGTTCAGCCATCCTCTCGCATATACCTTGATTTTCTCAAGACTCGGCTTAATACTCTGTACTTTCCTTCGGGAAGAAAGAATTTTCAGATTTGACTTGAACCTTTTCCATGACTTTGGGTGAACCCTGACATATACGCCGCTTCCGTTCCTTCCCAACCCAAAGCCAAGAAATTTAAAATTTCGGATTGCAAACACGCTCACAGTCCGGCTTTTCTCTCTGTTTACCGTTAGTTTCAGTTTCCCTTCGAGATATTTCGTACTGCTTTCCAAAAGTCTTTCCGAGGCTCGTTTACTCTTTGCCAGTAAAACAATGTCGTCCGCATATCGGATACACGGTACTCCCCTTTTCTTAAACTCCTGGTCAAACTCATTGAGGTAGATATTTGCCAGTAATGGCGATAAATTTCCGCCCTGTGGTGAACCCTCCTCTGTTTCCATGACTACACCGTTCTCCATTACCCCGCTTTTCAGATAACGCTTTATCATCTGCACAACCCTCTCGTCCTTTACTTCTTTTCGCAGAAATTTGATGAGGATTTCATGGTTGAGTGTGTCAAAATATTTCGACAAGTCCAGTGCCACTGCAAATGTGTACCCCTGTTCCGCATACTCTTTCACTTTGAGTATTGCGTCTTTTGCGCTTCTGTTCGGACGGTAACCGTAGCTTCCCTCCGCAAACAGCGGTTCATAGATTGGCATTAGCTGTTGTGCTATCGCCTGCTGGATTGTACGGTCTATCACTGTCGGTATGCCAAGTCCTCGCACACCGCCGTCTGGTTTTGGGATTTCTACTCGCCTTACAGGTGATGGGGTATATTTTCCCCTGCTTATCCGCTCGGTCAGCTCCTTCCCATGTTCCTTTAGGTACGGCAGTGCTTCTTCGACTGTCATGCCGTCGATTCCTGCCGCCCCCTTATTTGCCTTCACTCTCTTGTACGCTCTGTTCAGGTTATCCTTATTCAGTATCGCCTCTAAGAGTTTCGGCTGTGCGCTGTCCCTTTCTTTCCATATCCGATTGAATGACCTTGACGCTTCCGCATACCCTTTGTGTTCCGCACTATCTCTCTGCGGATAGCCATTGTCCTCAATGTTTTCTGTCATTTCCGGTCATTCCTCCTTTCTCGGTCATACTCGGAACTCCTACTGATTCGGTCCTTCACCTTATTTGAACTTGTTCAATCTGGCTACTATGACCTCTGCTGACTTCT
>DLOQ01000126.1:11831-22667 GCA_002479655.1 Lachnospiraceae bacterium UBA7480 | reverse complement strand
CTTGTCGGGCAATCACCGGCCGGCAACGCTGCAAGCGTACAGGTAGAGAAGATTTTTGATCTAAGCGCAGTGATCAGCGGACCGACAAATATTACGATCAATGTACCCGGCATCACGGCGGGACAAAACGTCGTTGTTCTTCATCAGTTGAGCAACGGCACATGGGAGGTANNCGGAAGTGTAACTGCAACATTTACTTCACTTTCTCCGGTCGCTATTATTACATACGCTTCCCCGAAAACAGGGGAGAGCTTTCCCATTGTAGGAGTGTTATGCATTGCCAGCCTGTTTGGCGCAGCACTCTGCTTAAAAAAACTGCGTTTTTAGAAGTATGCTTTATAAATTATGATTTTCAGGCTTTAAATGTTTTCTAAGTCGTGTGGCGGTCTGCCTCTCGCTTTAGAGAGGCAGGCTTTTAGAAAACATTATGAGGCGGATGAATGACTACGGATTACAAAGATAAAGAACCGGAGGAGGATGAATGACTGCGGATCACAAAGATAAAGAACCGGTAGTTTCGGTGATCATGGGAGTCTATAACCAATGCAATCAGGTTGAATTGCTGCAGGCAGTCAATTCTATCCTGGCGCAGACGTTTAAAGATTTTGAATTTATCATATATGACGACGGAAGCGTTGAAAAATCGGCGGAATATATCAGAAATCTGATATGNNTATCTTGACCGGCGGATCCGCGTGATCAGAAACGAGGAGAACAAGGGACTGGCTTTTTCGCTGAATCAGTGTATCGGCGAAGCCAGAGGGAAATATCTTGCAAGGATGGACGCGGATGATATTTCGCTTCCCGACCGTCTGAAAAGGGAAGTTGATTTTTTGGAACGCCATGCGGAATATGCATGGGTGGGGAGCAACGCTCGAGTCTTTGATAATGAAACGATCTGGGGGACGCTGGTCATGGCAAAGGAGCCGAATCAGTACAATTTCCTGCCGTTTTCCCCGTTTATCCATCCCACGGTCATGTTCCGGCGGGAGCTGTTTGCGGGCGGCGGAGGATATGAGGTGACGCAGGAAACCCTGCGCTGCGAGGATTACGAGCTGTTCCTGCGGCTGTACCGGCAGGGGCTTAGAGGATATAACTTACAGGAGGAGCTTCTTTTATACCGTCAGAGCGCGTCTTCTTATAAAAAGAGGACATGGCTGACAAGGTGGAATGAAGCAAAGATAAGGGCGAGGTATTTTCAGGCAATGGACATCCCGAAATGGATGCAGTTGATGTATATGTCAAGGCCGCTTGCAACAGGTCTGCTGCCCTATCCGGTGGTTGCATATTATAAGAAAAAGCGTCTGCTTTCCACAGCAGGATCCGTAAATTATATCATTCAGGAAGAAATGGGATAAGATCCGGCTCTTTTATGGAAAGAGCAGATCAGATCGTCCGGGGCGGATATGGAACAGGAAAAGAAATGGGATAAGAAACGGGACTTTGAAACAATATGGGCGCCTGCATTGGTTTCCTATACGGACTGGGTGATCAGGGAGGCGCTTTCCCTAAAGATACATAAGTTATATTTTCTGGCAAGGGATGGGTGGCTGGTCTATAAGATCGCGCGCCGGATGATAGAGCAGGAGAAGCTTCCGCTTACGTGCCGGTATCTGGAGGGATCAAGGTATGCGTGGCGGATGGCGGAGTTTTATCTGCCGGATGAGGATCCTGTGGAAAAGATCTGCGTGGGAGGCGTCCATGTCACCTTAAGGAAGATCCTGAGGCGCGGCGGACTGGATCAGGCGGAGTCGGAAGAAGTCGCAAGGCAGCTTGGGAAACAGGAGGAGCTGGATCGTGTGCTCAGCTATGCGGATACGCAGCGTTTGAAACCCATCTTATCAGAGTGCGGGATATTTATGAAGCTGCTGCATCAGCATGCGGAAGATGCATACCATAGCACTATCCGTTACCTGAAACAGGAGGGAGTGCTGGAGCAGGACGCATTTGCCATCGTTGACAGCGGATGGACCGGGTCACTGCAGCAGACGTTGGAGCATCTTAGGCAGTCCGCAATGGAAAGCGCAGGGAGTCTGATCCAGGGATTTTATTTCGGACTGTATGAGCTTCCGAAGAATGTTGCTCCTGCGATGTACCATACTTATTATTTCCGACCATATAAGGATATAGAGAAGAAGGTGCGCTTTAATAATTGTCTGTTTGAAGCAGTCTGCTCCGCTAAGGAGGGTATGACGGTGGGATACAGGGAGGAAGACGGCAGGATGTTTCCGGTCTATGAGACAACCCAAAATCCTAACAGAGAGCGCATGATAAGGAATGAACTTTGTCTGGAGAGACTGCTGTTGCAGCCGGATAAGTTAAAATCCTTGATACAGCCGCGAAAAGAGGCCCAAAGGCGGCTAGAGGGACTGATGAGCCGGCCGATGGAAAGCGATGTCGCGGAATACGGGGAGTATCTGTTTTCTGACGACGTATCTGAAAGCAGCCTACAGCCGGTGGCGGCAGTCTTAGACAATAGGGAGCTCCGTAATTTTCATGCTATAAGAAGACTGCTGATCATGAAGGGGATCAAGAAAGAGACGTTAAAGGACAGCGCATGGCCGGAGGGCAGTGCGGCGCGCGCAGGCAGGGCTGTGGGTTATCATTTGTTTCAGATACGGATGTATAAGCGTCTGGTTTATATCAGGAAAAAATTAAAGAGATCATAAGGGAAGCGGGTAATCACAAAACGGATGAAGGCGGGGAGTTTAAAACAATACCTGTTTGTGATGAATGAACTGGTAGGCAGGGAAGTCAAAAGAAAATATGTCAGATCGTATCTCGGCGTCTTGTGGAGCGTATTAAATCCCCTGCTGTCCATGGTTGTTATGACGCTGATCTTTTCCACGATATTTAAGCGTTCCATGGAAAATTACCCTGTGTACTATCTGACGGGGAGCATCCTGTGGGGTATGTTTACCGGCGCGACCAATTCGGCAATGACGGCGCTGGTGGATAATAAGACCCTTATGACAAGGACAAAGCTTCCAAGACAGATCTTTCCGTTGTCAAGGATCCTGACGTCTTTGGTGAATTTTGGATATTCTCTGGCAGCCTATATATTGATTGTGGCGTTTTTCGGGATCATGCCGACAGAGCATCTGCTGGCATTCCCGTTGATCGTATTACTGCTTCTGATGTTCTCCACCGGTATAGGTTATATGCTTGCCATTGCCTATTCCCTGATGCCGGATGTGAAATATCTGTATTCAATCCTGCTACAGTTGTGGATGTATCTGAGCGCCCTTTTTTATCCTGTTGACCAGCTTAGCCCCCAGATGCAGTCGGTTGTCAAAATGAATCCCGTCTATACCTGCATTGCGGCGGCAAGGAACTGCGTCCTGTACCATCAGTGGCCATTGCGGGAAGAATGGATCAGGATGGCTTGGTGGGGGATCGGTATGCTTGTGCTGGGAAATCTGGTATTCAGCATCAATAAAGATAAGATTCTGGTTCAAAATATTTAATGGGAAAAAGGTATGGATATGGACTTTGGCGGTTTTATAAACAGTATTTTAAGGCAGAAGACCGTATATATCCCGGTACTTGTTGTTGTGGTGATCGTGCTGATCATTTCCACGATCCAGACCTATGTGGAATATTCCGGAGAAGTGGAAAGGGAGCAGAGAAGGGACAAGGCGGCAAGAAAGCGGGAGGAGAAGAAAAAGGAAGAGGAGCAAAGAAAAGAGGAACAGAGAAAGCGGGAACAGGAAGAAAAAGATGGTTTTGAGATCATTGATTTAGATCTGCTTATAGAAGAATCAGAAAAATGGGAAAAAGAGGTTTTTGAGAAAGTAGATCCGGTCATTGTGATCGAGAATGTCAGTATGGATTTTAAGGTCGCCATGCAGAATGTCTCCGGCATCAAGGAATGGATGATCAAAAAAGTGCGGGGGAAGATCAGTTACCGGACATTACATGCGTTGAGCCATATTTCGTTTAATGTATATCCGGGAGAGATCATCGGTATCATCGGCACTAACGGATCGGGGAAATCTACGTTGTTAAGAATTGTGTCCGGCATACTTACACCGACTACGGGGCGTGTGAAAGTAGACCGCAGCAAGCTGCAGCTTCTGACGCTTGGTACGGGGTTTGATATGGAGCTGACCGCTAAGGAGAATGTCTATCTAAATGGCGCCATCATCGGTTACAGCCGGGAATTCATAGATGAGCATTATGATGATATCGTGGAATTTGCTGAATTGAAAGATTTTATGGAAGAAAAGGTGAAGAACTTTTCCTCCGGTATGGTCTCCCGTCTGGGATTTGCAATCGCGACAGCAGGAGATGCGGCGGAAATACTGATCCTGGACGAGGTTCTATCCGTGGGAGATGAATTTTTCAGACAGAAATCCCTTGCAAGAATCAAGGAGATGATACACGGCGGCTCTACGGTGCTGATGGTGTCCCATGGGATGGGGACGATCATAGATAACTGCACCAGAGCGGTGTGGATAGAAAAGGGGAATTTTGTGATGGAGGGGAATACGAAGAAGGTGTGCGAAGCGTATCGGAGGATGTATGGGTAGGGGTATTTGCTTTAACACTTTTAAAGTTGAATTGCCATCCTGGTGTTTTCTTTTTTGAAGTTTTTATATTATCATTATTTTGATTAGCATATTAAATAATTAAAACAAATATTTTTAGGAGGCTACATATGGATATGCAAAACAAATTAATTTCCGTTATCGTACCAGCATATGACACTGCAAGTACAATTTCTAAATGTTTAGACAGCATTATTGCACAAACATATAAAGATATAGAGATAATTGTTGTAAATGACGGATCAACAGACGAGACAAGAAATATTGTATTAAAATATTGTGACAAATATCCTCAAATAACGCTTTTTGATCATAAAAAAAATAAAGGACTTTTTGCGACTAGAATGACTGGAGTAAAGAAAGCTCATGGGGAATATATAGGATTTGTTGATTCTGATGATTACATTTCAAGAGATTATTATAGGGAGTTAATTAATGAAGCAGAGCGAACAGACGCAGATATTGTTGTTGCTAAAATAGTTCAGGAAAATCCTGATGGGTATCAATGGATTCAAAATATTTATGAAGATTACAATTTTGGATTAAAAAAAGGTGAAGAAATCTGGAACTCATACTGGGAGCAGGAAGGGCAGTTATTTATTTGGCATACTATATGGAATAAAATTTATTCCGCCAGAATTTGGAAAGAAGCGTTACCTAGCCTGGAAAAACTTTCAAGACATTTAATCATGGCGGAAGACTTTGCTTTTTCATCAGTTCTTTTTTTCTATACCAAAATATTATCAAGTATTAAATATTCGAGATATTTTTACTATCGTAATGAAAATGCATCTACGTCATTAAACAATAATCCAACTAAGTTTGCAAAAAATATTGGAGATTTGGTAAATGCATTTGCTTTTGTTAAAAAATTTTTAGAAACTGTCAATGCAGCTGATGAGGTAATACTTCATTACAATAGATGGGAGGCTTTATATAAATACTTTTGGACGCAGAATGTTATCAAAAGTGAATTGTTAGATCGTGATAAAACCAGATTGATTACTATTTTAAATAATGGGATGACTTCAAATGATATACCAACTTCACCAGAGTACTTTTATTCTGTATCAACTCAGTTTGATGGACGTTATGAGGATATAATAAATATCATACTTGATGATAATACGCAAGTGGTAAGCTTTGATATTTTTGATACTGCCCTTCTTAGACCATTATATAGACCAACCGATGTGTTTGAACTTTTAAATATAGAGTACGACAGAATCCGAAAAGCAAGAACAGAAAAATTCTCTGTTATGAGGGAAGAAGCAGAGAAGCGTATAAGAAATAAGCTTATTTATAGCACCGATTCATCAGCCGAGGAAGTGAATATAAAGCAAATATATAATGAAATGGGTGATTTTTTTCATGTTGATAAAAAAATCTTGGACAAAATGCTTCTTAAAGAAATTGAAATAGAGCAGAGATTTATTACTAAAAGAGAGAGCGTTTATAATCTTTATAAGATTGCTTTACATGCCGAAAAAGTTGTTATATTCACATCAGATATGTATTTTGAAAACAATATAATAAGTGATTTATTAAAGAAAAATGGCTACGATAGTTATAATCAATTATTTGTATCATGCAGTGCTAATGCATCTAAAAGAACCGGAAAACTCTACGAAAAAATATTACATACATACAAATGTGATAGTAATAGTATTGTGCATATTGGAGACTCGTGGGAGTCAGATGTACTGAATGCAAGAAAATATAATCTTAAACATATTTTCTATCCTAAAACAACAGAATGTATGAGTTATGGAATAAGCGATATCAGTAGTACACATGCATTGGATGGATATAAAGGAAGAAATAACAGCCTTGTAAATTATGAATTTGCATTGAAATATTTAGGAAATAGGACCGCTATAGCTATAGCAAGTAATAAATTATTTGATATGCCATTTAAATCTTATAACAATTGGTCGGAAATGAATTGTTCACCGCAGTTTTTTGGATATTTTGCTCTTGGTATGCATTTGATAGGATTTATAAGATGGATGGATGATCAAAAAAATAAAAATAAGTATAATCAGCTTGTTTTTATAGCAAGAGATGGATACCTTCCAATGAAAGCATATCAGATATTTGGCAAGTATAATTCATATGCAATTAAAAATTTGAAGTATTTTTATACATCCAGAAAGGCGGCAATTCCATGTGGGATAAAACATTCTCAGGATATATATGCATTATATGAAGAATTTAATGGTTTGGGGCTGGAAAAAAAAGAAATTATAAACCTTTTGCTGCCTGTGCTTGATGTAGAACGGATTCAAGATGATAATCTTGCTATAAGGATTAAAAATAGAGAGGACTATTATAATTTTGCTAAAGAGGTACTCATGCCTGCATTTAATGAAAAAAAGGCCAGCATTTTTAATGAAGCAATCAAAAAATATTTTGAAAAAATTTTTGTAGGTAAATGTGCACTTGTTGACATTGGTTATAGTGGTCGCACGCAGGAATTGATTTATAAGATGTTAGGACGAAACATAGATGCATTTTATATTCATAAAAATACTGATGAGTGCGCAGTCAGAGAGGTTAAATATGGTTTTTCTGTAAATTCATTTTATGACTTTACACCAGCAATTACAGGGGCTCAAAGGGAATTGCTTTTTTCATCACTTTATCCATCGTGTGTAGGGTATGATCTTGATAAAGATGGTATTATCCCAGTATTTGATAATAAAACATATGAATTCCCTTATAAATATTTAGTAAGTGAAATTCAATCGTATGCTCTTGAATTTGTCGAGAATTACTGTAAAAATTTTGGAACACTAATAAATAATATGCATATGAGGAATATGGAGATTTCATATCCATTTGAACATATGATTGCCTTTCCAGAGGATGTTGATTTAAAAATGTTTGATTGTATATTATTTGAAGATGATATGTGGGCAGGTAAAAGAGTATCGCTGTCTGATCAGTGGAGAGAAAATATAAAATATCATAGACTTTTGATAAATTATAAGATTCAAACAGCTGCAAAATATGCAGAGCAGTCTGAAGCAAATGGCGACGACGTGCCTTTGACCTGGAAGTTGTATGACGAGAAGGGAATGGAAAATAAGAGCATACTAATTAAAATGTTCTTCTGGCTTATAAACGATAAAAAATATTTCTGGCAGAGGATCAGGGAAAAAATGCATATGATATAATTTAGAGAGGAAAGACAGAAGAATATGAATAATATAGAGTTGCTTGATAAGAAAGATTGTACAGGTTGCTTGGCTTGCTATAATATATGTCCGCAAAATGCAATTAGCCTAAAAGTAAACTATGAAGGATTTTATGAGCCAGATGTTGATTCAGATAAATGCATAAATTGTGGCATATGTACAAAAACTTGTGCAAAGTTGAATGGCATTCGCTTTAATCGAGTTAGGGAAGCCCATGCGATAATATGTGATGATGGTATACGAAATCTATGCAGTAGTGGAGGAATCTGGGGAGCGTTAGCTTATCATATGCAGGCAAATAATGGATATGTTTATGGGGCTGTTTTTAGTGAAGATTATAGAAGAGTTAAGCATCAGAGATTACAAACAATAGTTGAGGTTAATAAAAGCTTTGGTTCTAAATACCTGCAGAGTGATGTGGGATATACATATAGAGATGTAAGAAGTAATTTGCAAGTGGGGAAAAATATTCTTTTTTCTGGTTGCCCATGTCAAGTTGATGCACTAAAAAGATTTTTAAAAAGAGAATACGAAAATCTTATAACTGTTGATATTTTGTGTCACGGGGTTGCCTCACCATGGTCTTATGAAAAATTTTTAACAGAGATTTTTGATGATGTGGATTCAAAAATTAAAAAAGTTGGATTTAGGGATAAAAAGTTTGGTTGGGCATGTAATGTTGTTGTTGTTGCGGAGGATGGGACGGAAAGGGTGAGTCCATACTCAGGAAGTTATTATAATGCGTTTCTTTGGGGATATTCTCAAAGAACAGCATGTTTTTCGTGCCCCTATTCAAATAGTCAAAGAGTGGGAGATTTAACCATAGGTGATTTCTGGGGAATAAAGAATGTTTTACCCATGTGGAAAGATTTTCGAGGAACCTCTCTTATGCTGGTTAATACTGATAAGGGGGCAAAGATATATTCTGAAATTAGTGATTCTATTAAAGTTGATGTTGTTTGTTCGTATAATGATGTATTAGATAAAACCGGAGATATAAATTGGGCATTGATAAAGCCGGGGAATATGCCGGATACGCACGATACATTTTTTTACAGACTCCATAGAGGTGATACATTTTCAAATGCGTTTAAGTATGCATCTGCTGGTGAATTTGAAGTGGGAATATTTGGATGGTGGTTTGAAGATGAATGGACTAACTATGGTTCAATTCTGACCTATTTTGCGTTACTGGAATATGTGTCTTCATTAGGGCTGTCAGTCTGCATGATCCCATCGCCATTTCATAAGTCTAAAAATGCAACTGAGTTTGTAAAAAAGCATGGATATAGGATTTGTGAAACATATGAATTTGAATATTTTTGGAAACATAATGATAAGATTAAAATATTTCTAATTGGATCTGATCAATTATGGTTTTATGATTGTTATAAAGAATGGGGGCATGCCTTGTTTCTTGATTTTGTTTCAAATAAAAAGAAAAAAATTGCATATGCAACTTCTTTTGGTCATACAAATCCCAAAATTCCGGAAATTGAGAAAGCGAAAATAAAGAAATTATTAAATCGTTTTGATGGAATATCAATAAGGGAGAATGCTGGGGTTAAGTTTCTACATAATGAAATGAACATAGATTCTGTTCAAACAATGGATCCGGTATTTCTGGTAAATATGGATATATGGGAAAAGTTAATGAGAGAAGCGGTACGTAAGGCGAACGGGAACTTTATATTTGCATATATATTAGATCCTGATAATGATAAAGTGAAAGTGCTATATAAGATCCAAAGGAAATTAGGAATGCCTATCATATCGATTACTGATAGGCAGTATGGAAGAGAAAAAAAAGAAAATTTATTATCGGATTTTGGGATTCTTAGAAATGCATCAATATATGAATTGATTTTTCATATAATGAATGCAAAATATGTTATGACAGATTCATATCATGGAACGTGTTTTTCACTGATATTTCGAAGAAAGTTTGTTTCTTTTGTTAATTCTAAAAGAGGCATGGCAAGATTTGAAACTCTAGAAGAATTGTTAAAAATTAATGATAGGTTGGTCTATGATATAAGTAACTTTGAAATAAGTGAAAAGATATTTGAGAGACCTAATTATTATGAGATTTCAAAGTTATTAGATAGGGAGATAAGCCGATCTAAAGCGTGGTTAAATAATCAGTTATTGAATAATAATGAAACGTATTCATGAAAATCAGGAATGATCAAGCTGTAATGTATGATTTTCAAATTGTTGTAGATTTCAATATGCACCTCTAACATGACTTTGGATGATTAACTGGATGACGGATCGTGGGCTTATTGTTTCATTGCTTAGGGAATTAAAAGTGAATTCGAGGGAGTTGTTGAAGAGGTAGAAGACAGAGGGTATAAATGCATATAGGAAATTGTATAATGTTACGAAGGTGGAATTATTCTTCAGGTTATCACCTGTGGTTGCAAGGGTGAGAATGAATTACCTTATGAAAGTTTGGATGTGGACATTAAATGAAAAAGTTTTTTAATCCCCCATCTGAGATGGGGAATCGGCAAAGCCGTAGCGTGACCTAAAGTACCAAAAACTCCTATGCTATAATGATATTGGTTTCGCAAGCCATATCAAAAGCATAGGAGGTGTCCAAATGGACAATCAGAGTATAACACATACGCGTTGGAATTGCACCTATCATATAGTGTTTATTCCCAAGTATAGACGAAAGGTCATGTATGGAGAAACAAAGAGGGATTTGGTAGAAATAATCAAAAAGTTATGTGAGATGAAGCAGGTGCTGCTGATAGATGGAAAAGTATGTGTGGATCATATCCATATGTATGTGGGAATACCACCTAAGATCAGTGTATCGGAATTCATGTCGTACTTGAANNGAAAGAGTACCCTGATGTTATTCGACAGACACCCGGAGTATAGGACTAAGTGGGGAGATCGACATTTTTGGGCAAGAGGCTATTATGTATCGACAGTCGGGAATGTGAATGAAGAAACCATACGGAAATATATCCAGGAACAGGAAGAGAATGACAAACTGGAGGATGGAAGAAAGTAAAGAGCCTCCTTTAGGAGGCAAACAGTAAAACAGGTGCTGCGGAACCCCGCCTCTGGCG
>DLOQ01000126.1:1729-11822 GCA_002479655.1 Lachnospiraceae bacterium UBA7480 | reverse complement strand
AATGGGGGTTGCTAACTTTGCGAATAAATTGTGGAAAATTATGTGGATTTACTGTTTATAACTTGTGGATAACTTTATCTATTCAATAGCTCTTATCTGGACAAGCACATGTTCGGTTTATTTATTGTAATGCATCCTAAACCACTTTTCAACCACTAGGTCATGTGTGTGTCATGCCTCTAATACACAAGTCCTTTCTACAATGTTTAATTATCTACAATTCCCCATGAAATGATTCTCCACATCTAGTCCAATAGCAGAGCAGGTTTATTTCTGCTCTACTGTGTCATACCTGCCGCCTTCTGCGCTGTGTAGGTTTCCACCTCCGCACTTGTTTATGATACACAAAGAATACCGAAAAAGAGCGTGAAGATTCCCTGAAATCAGCAAGAGAACTTTTCTAAAAAAGACGGGACATATTGAAACAACCTGATTGTGTCAAGATTTTTTCGCAAATTCATTTACCCCGTTTGGTATCCAGTAGTCAGCCGGCTATGTCATCAGACCCTATTCCTATGTTACGCAGGTGTTCCATGCTCATGTAACATCTGACACCCCATTGGGTTCCGGCTACATGGCGGAGTCTGGCACATACGAACATCAGGGCACTCTGTCCATCGGGAAATGCATCAATCGCTTTGGTTCGGCGTTTGATTTCCTGGTTCAGGCGTTCTATTGTGTTGTTGGTTCTGATACGACTCCAGTGCTGGGTGGGAAAACCGTAAACGTCAAACCACACGCCTTAACTAACACCCGACTTTGTGCCATACTATAAGAAACCTAAAAACTCTTTTTAGTTTTTGTAGTTTTTATAGAGGAGGCAAAATCTTTGGACAAGTGTACACATGAAGTTTGCAAACAACACTGGAAAAACATCATCAGTCAGTGCCTGCAAAGACCAGAAGGTATGACTGCAAAGCAGTGGCTTGACGAAAACAACATTTGCGAACAGAGTTACTATCATTGGCTCAAAAAAATCCGTCAGGAAACTTATGAGCTTGCAACAACTACATCTAATACAGCATGTATGAAAACGATGAATAGCGAAGTTGCATTTGCGGAAGTTCCACTTCCGGCTATGAATCCTGTTTCACCCGGCGAAAATGGATTCCGTCCGGATATCACCATCAATACCGGTTCTGTTATCATTGGTGTTTCCAATACTGCATCTGATGCACTTTTAAATAAGCTGTTCGAGGTGATCAGTCATGCTCGCTGAAGCAGCCGGTGTTTCGAAGATTATTATCGCCTGCGGCAGAACTGGGCTATAGGTGAGTATGTTTCAAAACAAATTGAAATAAATGGCTGGGGAAAATCTACGGTCAAAGCTTTGCCCGAGTATATTTTGAGCAGAGAGCCTGGTATCAGAGGTTATTCATCACAGAATATATGGAGAATGAAACAGTTTTATGAAACTTATAAGGACAGACCGGAACTCTCAACGCTGTTGAGAGAGAATACATGGTCTAATAACATGCATATTATGGCATTGCCACCTTCGATGGCAAGAGAAAAGAAACCTGTTCACTAAGTAAAAATGACGGAGGGCAAAAGAGACATTATCCTTTATCCACCTCCATCAAATTCCTCGGATGCCTATGAATCAAAATGTCTTTTTGCTTCGCATTCGACACATGTGTATAAATCTCAGTTGTACTGATAGAGCTATGTCCCAGCATTCTCTGTATATATCTGATGTCAACATCCTGTTCCAATAAAAGCGTTGCAAAAGAATGTCTGAACATATGCGGGGTGATATGCTGGGGGATGCCGGCAAGTTCAGCGTAGCGATTGATCATAAAGCGGACCGATTGATCAGATAGTTTGCGCTGTAGTCTGTTTACAAAGAAATATCCGCATATTTCAATATCTTCTTTAAAGGTTTCCTGATACAAGATCAATGCGTTTATAACATCTTGGTTGCCCAGCTGTATGATCCTTTCTTTAGAGCCTTTTCCGTAAATCAGAATATTGTTACTTGCAAGGTCCACATCAGACGGTTTCAGGGAACACAATTCAGATATCCGCATTCCGGTAGCGAATAATAATTCGATGACTGCAATATCCCTGATGCGGCAACGAAGCTGATAGTTCGATTCCGCCTGCTCCTTTTGGGCATACAATGTTGACAGAAATGTCTGGATGGAATGAAACGGAATGGTTTTGGGTAGAAGCTTGGCTTCCCGGAAGCGGGTGTCTATCTTCGTAAATGGGTTTTCATTAAGCTGTTCCTGATATTCCATATAATGAAAAAAAGCTTTCAGACTCGCAATTTTGCGTTTGACGGTTTTGGGTTTATATTGCTTGTGCAGCTCAGTGATAAATTGATCCACTGTGTTTTTGGAAGTACAGTCCGTGGTATCGGAACAAAAGAGTTCATATTGTTTTAAGTCAATACGGTATGCCTTTAAGGTTTTGGCATTTAGGCGTTTGCGGTATTCGCAATATTCAAGATATTCTGCAATATGATTGTTAAATGCATTCATGGGTTGTCTCTCCTTGGTTTTCTTTTTATTATGAATTTTCTTATTTATGTTGTCTAAAGTATTTAAGAAAGGTAATATTTGGATAAGAAAATTCTTGATATTGATAAGAAAAGGCATGTAAAGGCAAGTAAAGCATAAGCCTGGAACGATCATTCGTTGCTATTTCAGGTAGAGGCTTCAAGTCGAGTGTATCTTACATGCAATGGACACGGAGAATGTGGCATTCTTACTATGGCTGAGATAGATGAGTTTGACAGATGCCGGACATTTTTTATGCAATTCTATAAAAAACTGCAAACTTCTGATTGCAATTCCCCACATTTCATGCTATCATAATTCAAAGCATATTTTTCTATTAAACATATTCATTTTCTATGTATCTAAATTAATTTTCAGAAAATCCATGCTTTTAATCACTTTTATTATTTAAATAAGCAGGAGACTCTGAAAAAGTTCTCCTGTAATATGAGGAGGACAAAAAATGAATAAAAAACAAAAAGTAACGCCAAAAGCGGCAAGAAGCCTAAAGCAGAAGGAATCAGCGAAGAGGAGAGCGACAGTAAAACAGAGGGTGGCAGAGAGGTCGAAAGCACGTCAGCACTATAAAGATACAGTTTTCCGTATGATTTTCAACGACAGGGAAAATCTTTTGAGCCTTTACAATGCAGTTAACGGAACGGCTTATACGGAAGTGGACAACCTTGAGATCACGACACAGGAAAATGCGATCTATATGAATTATAAAAATGATGTTTCTTTTGTATTCGGTTTTGAGCTGATGCTTTATGAACACCAGTCAACAGTGAATCCCAACATGCCGCTGCGGGATCTGACCTATGTTACAACGATACTGCAGGGATTGACAAGTGAAGACGACTTATATGGGCAGAAGCTGGTCAGGGTACCGTCCCCAAGATTTGTAGTGTTTTATAATGGAACCGATCCCCAGCCGGTGAAACAGGTGTTACGGTTATCGGATGCCTTTTTAAAGAAACAGGAACAACCTGAACTTGAACTGCTGGTTACAGTTTATAACATCAATTGGGGATATAATAAAGAGTTGATGAAAGCGTGCCGTATATTAGAAGAATATGCGCAGTATGTTGATCAGGTAAGACGGTTTGCCGGAACAATGTCTTTTGAGGAGGCAGTAGAAAAGGCAGTGGACTACTGCATCAGGAATGATATTTTGGCGGACTTCCTAACCAAAAACCGGGCGGAGGCGATAGCAGTGAGCATATTTGAATATGATGAAGAGAAGCATATGAGAAGCGAGCGGGAAGAAGGAATAAGACAGGGGATTGAGCAGGGAATCGAGCAAGGAAAGGAACAAGGAATCGAACAAGGAATCGAACTAAAATTATTCCTTCTTGTCTGCAAGAAGCTTGCCAAAGGAAATACAGAAGCAGAAATAGCTGAAGTCCTTGAAGAACCGGAAGATGTGATACATACATTGTGTGAGAGGGCAGCAGTATATTCTCCGGATTTTGATGAGAAGAAAATAAGGGAAGATTGGGTATAAATAATTACTACCAGACATTGCAGAAGGACTATGATGATAAACTGCGGTATATAAAAAAGTAAAGGGAGTCACGAGTGGGCTTCCTATTACCATGTCTTTCTTTGAATAAATGTAAGCGTTAAATCATTCGGATTGGATAAGTTTATAAAAAACATTTCATAGATACATCCGACGTTAGTCATCCCCACATTTGGCTTTACGCGCTAACAAAGACTCAAGCATTTCTCCAAGGGTATTCAGATCAGCAGAAAGTATTTCCAATTCTTTTTCATTAAGGCATTCTGCAAGCTGACAAGCTATAGTTGATAAAATATAGAGACTTTGACAGTTGCTTTTCATAATTCTTCCTAGGGGGATATTTATATATTATATGTAGGAAAATGTAGAAATGTGAAGATAGAGAATAATTTATCTTTATGAGCAGCGAAGCCGGCAATTTGTGTCAATGCTTATAAACTCAGAGAATTAGAAATCAAAAAAATAATTGATATGCAACGACATTTATATTATGATACTCTTTAGAAGGAGATAGATGTGATAAAAAATCAATCACAATATATTAAAGGGGAGTATCTATCATGGAGAATTTAAATAAGCTGAGTGTGTTCATCAGTCTTGTTTTGAGACACAAGCCGGAGGCAGCGCACATTGCCTTGGATGAACATGGATGGGCTGATGTGGAAGAACTATTGGCTGGTATTAACGAAACAGGAAGAAAAATTGATATGGGGATGTTAGAAGAGATCGTTAGGACAAATAATAAACAGAGATTTTCTTTTAATGAAGATAAGACGCTGATCCGTGCAAATCAGGGTCATTCTATTCCGGTAGATGTTGAATTGGAGGAAAAGCAGCCTCCCCAATTTTTGTATCATGGCACGGCAGACCGTTTCCTTGAGTCCATTATGCGAGAGGGGATAAAACCGATGAACCGGTTATATGTGCATTTATCAAAAGATGAAGAAACGGCTGTGAAGGTTGGAAAAAGGCATGGAGATCCGATTATATTGCTGATCAGCGCTGATGAGATGTATCAAGACGGGAAAAAATTTTACCTGTCTCAGAACGGCGTATGGCTTACAAAATATATAGAAAAGAAATATATTCAAACGGTCGGATCTTGAAAAATAGCAGCCGCCGGAGGATTGTAAGTAAAAATGAAAAAGCATATTAAAAGAACGCTCACTAACATACCTAGTATGGAGGTGTAAGATTCCAGCCGGCAGGACAGTGTGAGCCTGTAAGAAAGCCAAAAGGCGATCACGATACTCAAAATAAAGATGCTGAGATCCAAAATAAAAACATTTTTACCAAGGATACTGGTATAAGCATAGTAAAAAAGCGGGATCAGAAACGCGCCTGCTAAGATTCCGAAGCTTAAAGCAGAAGCAATACAGGGGTATACCCTGCGGAATTTTAAGATCATGATAAGCGAGTAGATCAACATCGGGAAGAACAACAGCTTCATATGTTCCCAGATGGATTCATTGATTGGCGTAAAATACCCGACGATACGGTTATTTCCGCTCCAATCATATAAAAAATGTGCCAGTGTTCCCGTGATCACAACAAAAATGATCCCGATGATTGTATATTGTTTAAGATGTTTCATGGATGATACCTCATAAGTAGTATATGCGGATATGGCTCTGTTATGTGTTTTTTCGTCCGACGAACTGTATTTATTAGATTGAAATCATATGAAATACTATGGGAGGAAAACATTTATGCGGGAAAGGTTATATGCCCTGCTGGTGAACAGGCAGATCGGAATAGCGCAGCGTTATCACAGGGCGCACGACGGCAGGACGGGCATAGGAAGGCTGGTTTCTTATGCCTATTTGTTGTGGCTGAATGTGGCATATTATCTATTGTTTTGCCGGTGGCTGGGCGCGCCGCTTACGATTCCCGTTTATGAGGAAAAAAGACTTCCTCTGAAAACGCCGGAAAATGTGCTGGTCAGACATCCTTCGCCGGATCAGCTGGCAGAGAAGCTGATGGCATATGATATCGTTTCCTTTGATATATTTGATACGCTGGTTTTCAGACCGTTCTCCGAACCGACAGACCTGTTTTATATCGTGGGGCAGAAGCTGGGATATATGGATTTTAAACGCATCAGGATGGAGGCGGAATACCTTGCGAGAGGCAAAAAGTTTGACCGCTGCGGCAGCTTTGAAGTTGATCTTTCGGAGATTTGGGAGCGGCTTGAAGAGATGACGGGGCTGGACAGTAAGCTCGGGATGCAGGCTGAGATGGAGACGGAATTGTCCCTTTGCTATGCCAATCCCTATATGCAGCAGGTATATAGGAAGCTGCAGGAATGTGGTCGACGCATCGTGCTCACCTCGGATATGTATCTTACGGAAATGGATCTGGATCAGCTGCTGCGACGCTGTGGGTATGATGGGTACGAAAAGATCTTTGTATCCTGTGAGGTGCAGAAGGCCAAGGGAAACGGCAGGCTTTTTGATTATGTAAGGAAGTACTGTCTGCAAAAATCGCAGGATATGCAGGAGTCGGACGGCTTAGGACAAAAGGCTCGTAAAAAGCAAAGCGGGTTGACCTTCGCCCATGTGGGGGATAACAGGCGCAGCGATTTTGAAATGGCGAAAAAGCATGGATTTACGCCGTTTCTGTATCCTAATGTCAATCAAAATACGCTGTTGTACCGCTGCTATGATATGTCGCCCATGATCGGCGGAGCATACAGGGGGCTTGTCAATAACCGCATTTACGGCGGATTATGCAGATACAGCAGGAACGGTGAGTACGGCTATATCTATGGCGGGCTTTTTGTGACGGGTTACTGTGCTTTTATCCACAGGTATTGCAGGACGCATGGCATAGAGAAGATTCTGTTTCTTTCCAGAGACGGAGAGATCCTGAAACAGACATATGATATCCTGTATCCGGGGGAGGAGACGGTGTATGTATATTGGTCCAGGCTGGCGGCAGCAAAATTGTCTGCAGAGTATATGAAATATGATTACCTGCGGAAAATGATTGACCATAAGGTAGGACAAAATATTTCCCTGGAAGATATTTTAAAAGATATGGAGCTGGAGGAATTGACGAGCCGCCTTGCGGATCATGTACCGGAATATCTGAGGAAGGGATATTATCAGCCGTTTGCGGTAGAGATTGATGAGGAGGATGCTGGAAAAAAAGAAAGGCTTGAGAGAAGACGTCAGGAATACAGGCAGAGTTTGATTGCGAGCCAGAGGAAGAACTGGAAGCCGATGAAGCCGAAGGATAAGCTGACGTATGCCAATGCAGGGGAATTTGCGGATTTTATCTGCAGCAACTGGGAAACTGTGCTGAAGCTGTATCAAAAACAACGGGAAGCTGCGGGAGCATGGTATCGGGATGCCGTCGGACAGGCCAGAAGCGTGGNNGCAGGAAGCGGCGCGGCGGCACTTAAGACCCTTTTTGAGAAGGAATGGAAGATTCCCTGTCAGGTGACGGGGATCGTGGCGGGCACCAATACGGTACATAATGCGGAGCCGTATATGAGCGAGACGATGCTGCAGGACGGTTCGCTGGTATCTTATCTTTATTCGTCTTCAGACAACAGGGATCTATGGAAAAAGCATGATCCCGCGCAGATGTATAACGTGTATTTTGAACTGCTGACGTCATCGGAACAGCCTTCGTTTCAGGGATTTTATCCGGATCAACAGGGGAAGGTGCAGCTGAGACTTCAGAAGCCGGAGAAGAATCCGGAGGGGATCAGGGAGATACAGGAAGGAATCCTTGCGTTTGTCAGGGATTACAAACAGCATTTTGAGGCATATCCGTATATGTATCATATCAGCGGCAGGGACGCGTATGCGCCTATGCTGCTTGCGGCAGGATATGGGGCGCGGTATCTGAAAAAGATAAATGAGGACTTTGAACTGACCATAGGAGTTACGCAGAGACAGGAAAATGCCTGAGGGATATGTTCTGCTTTTTAAACGCTTTATAAAGCTTTATATACAACTTCAAAATAACTTGAATATTCTAAAAAAACGTCATATAATAAAATTGCTCAATATTGTGGAATTAAATGTTTATGAAACTATATATTGTTGTTTTCGGGAGCGTACACGGGAGGAATACCATTCGGTTTTTATAGGCGGTTGTTTTGGAATATACCCAAAGGAAGCTTCAGCAAAGTTTGTGATAGAATAAAGGGGGATTCCCTGTTTGAAAAAGAATAACAGCATCCAGAAAAAATTATTATTTATCGGTCTGCTGCCGATATTGATATTGTCCATACTGATCGTTTCTTTTGGGATGATACTGCTGTATCGTTCTTACACCATCAGCATCCAGGAGGAGCTGGAATCTACGACCAATGTTTTGCTCGATTGTCTTGAGCTTACGGTTCCGGGAGATTATCAATATGAAAATGACATATTATATAAGGGCGATATGAATATCACGACGTCTTCGATGATGAGCCGTGTCAAGGAGCGCTCCGGGATCGATACGACGATCTTCTGGCATGATACACGTGTAATGACAACTGTGGTCAATGAAGACGGTAAATTGGCAATAGGCACCAAGGCAAGTCCGGAGGTCACCAAGGAAGTTCTTCTGGGCGGCAGGAACTACTATTCCAGTAATGTTGATGTGAACGGTATGAAGTATATCGGTTATTATATGCCGCTGCTGAACAGCAATCAGGAAGTCATCGGCATGGTATTTGCAGGGCAGAACAGGCAGCAGGTCTATGATAAGGTGTTTGCTGTTCTGGCTTGGTTTGTTGTATTTTCCATGCTTGTCGTGTTGTGCACTTCGCTGTTGATCCGGCTGTTCTCCAAACGGATGACTGCGGATATCAATGGCATCAATGAATTCCTGGCAACGATCGCCAAGGGGGATCTGACGGCATCTCTGGATGATGAGATCGTACAGCGGGGGGACGAGCTTGGAACGATCGGGCAGTATGCGTCAAAAATGCGGGGCGATCTGAAAAATCTGATTGAAAACGATCCGCTGACCTTGCTCTTTAACAGAAGAAGCTGCAATAATAAGCTGAAAGCTATGGAGAATGATAAGATCGGCTATTCGGTAGTGATGTGCGATGTCGATTGGTTTAAAAAGATCAATGACAATTATGGACACGACGCGGGGGATTATGTATTGATCAAGATCTCGCAGCTGATCATGGATAATATCAAGGACTGCGGATTTGCCAGCCGGTGGGGCGGAGANNGATCTATCAGCTGGATCATGACGGGACAAAGGCGCGTGTAGAACAGCTGCAGAAAGCAATCAGGGAATATGATTTTACATATGGAGATAATGATATCAGGATCACTATGACCTTTGGCGTTGAGGCAGGGCATAAAGAGGAGTCCTATGAAGAAAGGATCAAAAGGGCTGATAATAAATTATATATTGGAAAAAATAACGGAAGAGATCAGATTGTCTATTAATTATTTTTATGGAGGGTACGGATTATGGATCCGAAAGCGATGTATCAGCTCACGTATGGATTATTTATTTTGACGGCAAAGGAGAACGGCAGGGACAACGGCTGTATCGTCAATACGGTAACGCAGGTGACGACGAAGCCGAACCGTATTACGGTGGCGGTTAATAAGAGCAATCTGACACATGATATGATTGTTAATACCGGATTGTTCAATGTTTCCATCCTGTCGGAAAAATCAAAATTTGAGACTTATAAGCACTGGGGATTTCAGAGCGGCAGGGATGTGGATAAGTTAGAGAGCATTTCTTACGGGAGATCGGAGAATGGCTTGATTTTTATTGCAGATCAGACCAATGCCATGCTCTCGGCAAAGGTGGTATCCATGACGGATTTGGGGACGCATACGCTGTTTCTGGCAGACGTTACGGATGCGAAGCTGTTCAATGAAGATCCTTCGGTGACATATGCTTACTATCAGAAGAATATCAAGCAGGCGCCGGCGGACCTGGATAAGAAAAAGGGCTTTATCTGTACGGTATGCGGCTATGTCTATGAGGGCGATACCCTGCCGGAGGATTATATCTGCCCGATCTGTAAGCATCCCGCATCAGATTTCAGACCACTATAAAATGTGCAAATTAGGTGATTGCGAAACTC
>DLOQ01000126.1:0-1650 GCA_002479655.1 Lachnospiraceae bacterium UBA7480 | reverse complement strand
GAATTGTCAATGATGCACAATAGGAAAGAATTTGAAGAGAGTTTCGCAATCGCCTAGATACATAAATCAGAGTAGAGGAGGAGAACGCTATGCCTGAGAGGAAGGGGCAGGGGGAACAGGGAGTCTCCGGTCTGCGCAGGATACCGGAGAATATGGAAAAAAGCGAGGCAATGGCGATCAACCAGAATAAGCTTTCGATCGAACGGACGGAATTGTCGAAGGTCAGGACGGATCTTTCCTTTTACAACAGCCGTCTTGCCGTTGATCAGACGCATCTTTCCTATCTTCGGACGATCGTCAGTCTGGTGGGAACCGCGGCGACGGTGTATAAGGCATTGCCTGTCCTTGGGATTTCGGAAGGATTTTCTACGACGCTGGCAGGTTTTTTGATGCTGTTTTCCGTGTACTTTATCTATAAGGATCTGACGACATATCCGAAGATGAAAAAATATCTGAATGAACTGGAGGCAAAGACGGATGAGCTGACGATCAGGACGGAGCAGGAGGTCTATGAGATTGAAGAGTGATGGGGAGTTTAAAATGTGATGCCGCGTCCGGTATGGGGCGTGGGTACTGCTATGATACAGTCGATCGTAAAGAGAAGAAGCAGAAGGAGCAGCAGCGTCTTCTGTTTTTTTATGGAGAGTTTATTCCACAATACTAAGGCGTAGCGGCTGAAATAACCGATCCAGAAGACGCCTGCCAGACCGAAGCCGATGGAGGACAGCAGGCAGATCAATCCAAGATAATTAAAAGTAAAACCGGAATAATCCCAGTAATTCAGATGATATAGATGCCGGATCAGAAGCCCGATGACAAGCTCCAGCGCTGTTCCGATGGCTGCGGAAAGGAAGAAGCAGAGGATAGGATGCTTTTTCAGGCGGTGAAGCAGAAGATAAAAAAGAACTCCGCCCACGCCGTAAACGGGAAGCCACGGACCATAGAAAAATCCGCGTTTGCAGATCACATTGTCCCGAAGCAGGGTAAGAACGCCTTCCCACAGAAATCCGACAAAGGCGCTTAAAAAGAAAAAATAAACGTATTGCATCAGTTTGCGTAAATGACCCTCATGTTCCATAGCGTTAGTATATGGAATATGAGGAGATTTACTCTTTTAATGGTTAGGTCCAACCCCCATCCATGGTAATGACCTGTCCGGTCAGGTATTCCGGCGCATCGATCAGGTGAAGCGCTAATGCCGCAGCTTCTTCTGGTTTCCCGATGCGGTCCGCGGGGATTTCGGAGATGATTCCTTGTAGTTCTTCGGAAGATAAGTGGCTGTTCATATCCGTGTCGATCAATCCGCAGGCGATGGCATTGACTCTGATATGGCTGGGCGCAAGCTCTTTCCCCAGCGCTCTGGTCAATGCGTTGACCGCGCCCTTGGAAGCGGAATAGGCTGCTTCCATGGAGGCTCCGGTATTGCCCCAGACGGAAGAGATATTGATGATGCACCCGCCGCCCTGCGCCAGCATCAGGGGGATCGCTTTCCGGCAGGTATAAAAGACGGAATCTACATTGGTACGCATGACATGATGCCACTCATCATCGGTCATATCCTGCAGCAGACCGATATGCGCGATGCCGGCACAGTTGATAAGGACATCCAAAGAAGCGATCTGCCTAAAGATCTCATCTATATAAGAAGAA
>DLOQ01000102.1:6393-9506 GCA_002479655.1 Lachnospiraceae bacterium UBA7480 | reverse complement strand
AAATAGAAACAGGAATGGAAACGGAAACAGGAATGGAAACAGAAATAGAAGTGGAAACATTTAGGGAGGATCAGGATACGGGAACTGTAGAAGAATGATTGGAAACAGATTCGGATGAAGGGGAAATGAAACAAAATCTGAATTAGAAATTAAATGCAAAAATATGTAAATTGCAGCCGTGATAGACAGCAAACTAAAAGCGGCTGTAAGAGAAAAGGAGAGGAAGCAGTCATGGCAGAAAAGAAGAAAAGACGTAAAAAGAAAAAGATTGGGAAATGGATCGTTTTGGGTGTGATCGCAGTCATCATCATCGGAGCGATCGTGATAAATTCCATGTCGGGAGGCACGGCGCCGGAGATCGTCACCAGCGCGACGGTCAGCAGCGGACAGATCATCGCTACTATCGGAACGAGCGGCGTTGTAAAAAGCGAGACATCAAGGACTTATTATGCGGATACTTCATTAAAAGTTTCTGCGGTAAATGTAAAGGAAGGCGATGTGGTTTCGGCAGGAGACCTGCTGGTTGAATTTGATGAGGACGACATCATGCTTGCCATTGCGCAGACGACCATGTCATTTGATGTGGATAATTCCTCTTATCTTGCGAGAGTGCAGAACAACCAGGAGCACCGCACCACATATAATCAGGCGGTGGCTGACGTGGCAAATTATGAAGCACTGATTGAGACGCAGGAGCAGTATATCGACGGACTGAAGGACGGCATTGAAGCGGAGCGGCAGGAACGTCAGGAGGCGATTCTGTATGAAAGCGAAAGTCTGAATATTACGAATCTGTCTTATCAGCGTGAGATCAGTAAACTGCAGGGACAGATGGATGCCGGCAATGTAAACGATATCAGGGATCAGATCAATTATTATGAGAAAGAGATCATGTCCAATAACATGCGTCTGCAGCAGCTGCAGACGGAAAGTACGCTGTTGCAGAATTTTGAAGCGGCGGACAATAAGGATGAGCTTTTGGAGATCGCACAAAAGGATCTTCAGGATATGAAGACGGAGCTGAGTAGGGCGCAGACACAACGCGATACTGCGGAAAATGCCATTTTAAATAATAATGAAGTGGCATCTTTGAATACCGGCAACGAGCTGTTAAATCTTCAGACAACGGATAAACTGCAGCGTCTGGAGACGGCATTGGAGGGCATTACCGCAGATTTTGACGGTGTTGTTACCAGCGTCAGCGTTACGGAGGGCGCCCGCGTGGGAGAGGGGACGCTTCTCATTACCGTGGAGTCCAGTGAGGAACTGGTGGTGCGATTTGGCGCAAGCAAATATGATCTGGAGGATCTGGCGGTAGGGCAGAAAGCAGTTGTGACGATCACAGGTAATGAGTATGAGGGTGAGCTGACCCATATCGACCATATGGCGACAACCAATGCTTCCGGTTCTTCTATGGTCATGGCGGAGGTTACGATATTAAATCCCGATGACAGGGTATATCTTGGAGTTGACGGCAAGGTGAAGATCACGACGGCGACGGAGGACAATGCCCTGCTCGTGCCGGTGGAGGCGGTCAATACTGACCGGACAGGGGACTTCTGCTATGTGGTCGAGGACGGTATTGCAAGGATGCGTTATGTGACCACAGGAATCTCTTCCAACACGGAGATCCAGATGCTGGAGGGACTGCAGGAAGGCGAGGAAGTGATCACGATGATTTCCGGCACTTTGGCAGACGGCGTTCCGGTGATCACCATGAATAATGATGTGATGGGCATGGAGGACTAGATCGCAGCAGAGCTGCGACATGGAGGGTTAGTATGGCACAATTAGTCGAATATGTTAAATTGGCATTGATGAACATCCGCTCCAATAAGGTACGTACCTTTCTGACGATGCTTGGAATCATCATCGGTGTTTCTTCCGTGATCCTGATCATATCGGTGGGTAACGGAATCAAGGCGGAGATCAACGGGACGCTCAGCGATATTGCCGGAGGGCAGATCTATATCCGAACGGTCCAGAATTCGGATGATAATGAATTTATTGATTTTACTTTTGAGGATATGGATGTACTGCAGGAAAAGATAGAGGGGATCAATGGTATCACGCCGGTGTGGAACACATATGGTGAAGCTGCGGGAAGCAAGGGGACGTTTACCGCATTTACTTATATGGGCAATGAGAATCTGGAAAATTATTTCAAGGATCCGATGCTGTATGGAAGATATTTTACAAGAGAAGAAGTAGACGACTCCAAGGCGGTATGTGTGCTGCGGGAGCAGAGTGCGGTGAATCTGTTCGGAACGGCAGATGTGGTCGGTATGACTATTGAGCTGACGGTGTATGATCAGGTCAGGGATTTTACGATTGTCGGCGTTAGGAAAGACAACCAGTCCGCCATGTATAATATGATGTACTATATGGATGATGTGGAACTGGAGATGCCATTGACGACATATTACCAGATGCTCGGATGGGATACGGAACTGCGTTTTCAGGGCTTTTATATCTTTAGCGATATGCTTGCCGATACGAACCGGATCACGTCCCAGGCATTATCCATTCTGGAGGCAAGACATAACTGCCGGGGCGAGAACAGGATTCAGGTGGAGGACTTTAANNCTTTAATTCAGCAATGGAGGAGGTTAACAGTGTGCTTGATATGATCACGATCTTTGTGGTGTTTGTCGCAGGGATCTCCCTGCTGGTCGGTGGCATCGGCGTTATGACGATCATGCTGGTATCCGTGACGGAGCGTACAAGGGAGATTGGTATCAGAAAGGCGCTGGGAGCAAAGACGGGTTCCATCATGTTCCAGTTCCTGTGCGAATCGGCGATCATTACACTGATCGCTGGAATCATAGGGATTCTGATCGGTTATTTCGGTGCGGTCGGGGTTGGAAAGCTGATCGGATTTAATGCGATGGTTTCCGCTTCAACGATACTGGGCGCAAGTCTCTTTTCTTCCGCCGTGGGCATATTCTTCGGCATCTATCCGGCAAGGCATGCGGCGAAATTAAGCCCGATCGAGGCGCTGCGGCATGAGTAAAGAGGGATAGCTGAACCAAATATATAAAATGGGAATCACAAAATATAGGAATTGCGTTCAAACGCAATTCCTGTTATTATATTTGCACAGGCCCGCATAT
>DLOQ01000102.1:0-6378 GCA_002479655.1 Lachnospiraceae bacterium UBA7480 | reverse complement strand
GGTCATTCCCCTACTCGATTAAGGAAATGCGTATGAAAACGCTGTCCGTACCGGATTTCGCTGCGAAGCAGCATGGAGGCTAACCATGGAACAGTCAGAAAAAGATTTCATAAATAATGCTGAATCAAATGATAAAAATGCTTCAATAGATGAAAATGATCCCACAAAGGAAGTAACTCTGGATGTCCATATGAATACGGGAGTTTTATATGATTATATGTTAAATCATTCCTATTCCGGCGCTTCCGGTATTTTGGGGACATGCTTTGGATTTTTGGGTATCATTGCGTTTGTAAAGACGCAGTTCCCATTATATCTGATCATGGGACTTTTGCTGATCTTTTACCTGCCGGTTCATCTAAGATATAGGGCGGCATTGCAGATGCAGGCGACGGAAGCGTTTAAAAAGCCGCTGCATTATGTCGTTGACCGGAAAGGCATCAGCGTATCTCAGGGAGAACAGACCGAATGTGTTTCGTGGGAACAGTGCCTGAAGGCGGTATCCACGAAGAAGAGCATCGTCGTATATACAGGAAAAAATAATGCGACGATCTTCCCGCGGGCGGATCTTGGCGAATATACAGCCGCGCTGATTGCGGTGATCGTGGAGAATATGGATCCCAAACGGGTGAAGATCAGATACTAGTGCGGATAGATGAGGGTAAGGACAGGATATGGTGATCGAGACGACGACAAGGGAGGAAACACTGGCGCTTGGCGCAAAGATTGGAGAACAGGCGCTTCCGGGTACGGTGATCTGCGTGGATGGCGATCTTGGCGCGGGAAAGACAGTGCTGGCGCAGGGGATCGCAAAAGGACTGGGGATATCGGAACAGGTGGTTTCCCCGACATTTACGATCTTGCAGGAATATCGGGACGGAAGGCTTCCCTTTTATCATTTTGACGTTTATCGGATCGAGGATCCTGATGAGATGTATGAGGTGGGATTTGAAGATTATTTTTACGGCGACGGTGTATGCATGATCGAATGGGCGGAGCTGATCCGGGAACTGCTTCCGGAAGATCATGTTCATATAACGATCGAGAAGCAAATGGATCGGGGAGCCGATTATAGAAGGATCAGCATAGAGGGATATCAAAAATGAAAATCATTGCATTGGACAGTTCGGGATTGGTAGCGAGCGCTGCTATCCTGCATGATGACGAGTTGGTCGGGGAATACACGATCAACCATAAAAAAACACATTCGCAGACGCTTCTTCCCATGTTGGAAGAATTGAAAAATATGACGGAGCTGGATCTGGATAGCGTGGATGCTATTGCGGTGGCGGGAGGCCCCGGTTCCTTTACCGGACTTCGGATCGGCTCTGCTACAGCAAAGGGACTGGCATGGACTATGAATGTGCCGGTGATTTCTGTGCCGACTACGGAAGCTATGGCGTATCATTTCTATGGTTCGGACAAGCTGATCTGCCCGATCATGGATGCAAGACGCAGTCAGGTGTATTGCGGGATCTATACATTTGAGCAGATATTGAATGAGCAGATATCGGAGACTCGTATGCAGGATGTGCAGGTATCGGATGAGCAGATGCAGGATGAACAGGCATCGGAGCGGCGGACGGGAAGCAGGGTTTGTTATCAATTAAAGGTGGTTCAGGATGCCTGTGCGATCGCGGTGGAAGATTTGACTGCGAGATTGAACGGACTGCAAAAAGAAGTGATCTTTTTGGGGGATGGCGTACCTGTCTACCGGGATGTGATTATGGAGAAAATGAAGGTTCCGTTTTCCTTTGCACCGCAGCATTGCAGCAGGCAGAGGGCAGCCAATGTTGCAGCGCTTGGGGCGGTATATTATGCGGAAAGAAAAGTGCAGAAAGCGGCGGAGCATACGCCGGAATATCTGCGGCTTTCCCAAGCCGAAAGAGAGCGTATGGAAGCGGAACAGAAAGTGAGATCGTCATGATGATACGGCAGATGCAGGCAGGCGATCTGGAGCAGGCGGCGGCATTGGAAGCGCAGAATTTCAGCCGTCCATGGAGCAGGGAAGCATTTGCGGATGCGCTGGAAAAAGACTATTATCAATATCTGGTGGCAGTAGACGAAAAAACGCAGCAGGTTTTTGGGATGTGCGGGCTGATCCGTACATTGGAGGAAGGCGGGATCACCAATGTTGCAGTCAGGGAAGATGCGAGAAAGCAGGGGATCGCGTACCGGATGTTGACGGAACTGATGCGGAGAGCGGAAAAGGAAGGCGTGAAAGAATATACGTTGGAAGTAAGAAAGAGCAATGCGCCGGCGATCGCATTATATCGGAAGCTGGGATTTGCGGAGGAAGGCATCCGGCCCGCATTTTATGATATGCCGGTGGAGGATGCTGTGATCATGAGAAAACAGGTTGAAAAATGTTTCACACCGAAAAACGCAAANNTATTACCGCTAGGATTGACGCGAAGAAGGAATTATAATAAATACGTAGTGATATACGTCAGAAACGGCTGCAGATGACGTGCGGCTTTGGTTTGGGAGGAGAAAATATGCGTATTTATTCAGAGGAAACAGAAAATGAATTACAGCAGGTCATTTGCAATGCGTGCGGCAGGAAGATGCTTGTAGAAAAAGGCATTGTTAAGGAAGGCTTGTGTTCCTGCCGTGAAAAATTTGGTTATTTTTCCGATAAAGATGGACAGATCCATCAATTTGATCTGTGCGAAAGCTGTTATGATGAAATTATCAAAAAATTTAAAATTCCGGTTGAGATTGAAGAATCTAATGAAATGGTGTAGAATAAAAGGAGAGCTGGAAATTTAGAAAGATTTCAGAGATAAGGAATACGGAAAGTAATGTTAGACGTATGTCTCCTAGGAACCAGCGGTATGATGCCGCTGCCGGGACGCTGGCTGACAGCGATGATGGCAAGATATAACGGAAAGAGCATATTGGTCGACTGCGGCGAGGGAACGCAGATCGCAATGAAAGAAAAAGGCTGGAGTCCCAATCCGATTGACGTTATCTGCTTTACNNAGCAGATTGCCCTGCGGGAAAAGGGCTGGAGTCCAAATCCGATCGATATGATCTGTTTTACGCATTATCATGCGGATCATATCAGCGGATTGCCGGGGATGCTGTTGACCATGGGCAATGCAGAAAGAAAGGAACCGCTGCTCTTGATCGGTCCTAAAGGACTGGCGCGGGTGGTGGATTCTTTGCGTGTGATTGCGCCGGAGCTGCCGTTTGCGATTGAGTACAGGGAATTGAAGGATGCCGAGGAGAAGATCGAATTGGACGGTTTTTATATTCAGGCATTTAAAGTCAATCACAATATTATCTGTTATGGATATAGTATCATTGTAGAGCGAAAAGGAAGATTTGATGCGGCGCGCGCAAAGGAAATGGGGATACCCCTGCATTTCTGGAACCGTCTGCAGCATGGGGAGACGATCACGGACGGAGAGCATACTTATACGCCGGATATGGTCATGGGGCCGGAGCGCCGGGGGCTGAAGGTTACTTACTGTACAGATTCCCGACCGACAGAAAGCATTGTGCGCCATGCGCGCGGGGCGGATCTGTTTATCTGCGAGGGAATGTATGGAGAGGCGGATAAGCTGGAAAAGGCGAGAGCTTATAAGCATATGACATTTTATGAAGCGGCGGATATGGCGAGACAGGCGGAGGTGAAAGAGTTGTGGCTGACGCATTACAGCCCGTCACTGATAAGACCGGAACCGTATATGGCTGAGGTAAGAAAAATATTTCACGCAGCCAAAGCCGGCAAGGATGGGAAGTCTGTAGATCTTTTGTTTGACGAGGAATAAAAGATAAACCTTGCAAATACAGAATCATCAAAATGTGTTTGATTAACGTCAGGAAATGTAATATATTGATATCGGGGATTATTATAGAAAGGATAGGAGAATGAAGCGTACAGGCAATATAAAAGCAGTGGTGATCATATTGATCATGGTCGGGTTGATCATTGGCTACTACATTTATCTGGCGTCCCGTTCGGAAAGCGGTCTTCCAAAAGATGAGGATAAGATAGTGGAAGAAATGACGGTAGTGCAGGAGCTTCTGGTAAGGGCTGATTACCGGGAATACCCTTCAACGCCGGTACAGGTGCTTAAATATTATAATGAGATCACGGCATGTTTTTATAATGAAGAATATACGGACAATGAACTGGAACAGCTGGCAATGGAGGCAAGATCCTTATATGATCTGGAGCTAATCATGAACCAGACGCAGGAGGAATATCTGAATGATCTGAAAAATGATATTACCGTTTTTGAGGCCGGTAATATCACGGTATTAAGAAGCAGCGTGACACCGGCGACGGATGTTGAGTATTTTCATTATGATGGTCGCGAATGTGCAAGATTATATTGTATCTATACTTTAAGATCGGGTACGGTAAATCAGATTTCCAAGGAAGTATTTATTATGCGCAAGGATGATGAGGGACACTGGAAGATATTAGGATTTGATCTGGTGAAGGACGAAGATGATGGCGGGGAAACGGAGTGATATTGATGGTATGACGGAGAAGGATATATTGATTCTGGCAGTGGAAAGCTCCTGCGACGAAACGGCGGCTGCGGTAGTGAAAAACGGAAGGCAGGTACTGTCCAATGTGATTGCTTCCCAGATTGATATCCACACGCTTTACGGCGGCGTCGTGCCGGAGATCGCGTCCAGAAAGCATATGGAGAAGATCAATCAGGTGATGGAGGAGGCTTTACGTCAGGCGGAAGTTCCCTTAAAAGATATAGATGCGATTGCGGTAACTTACGGCCCCGGTCTTGTCGGGGCTTTGTTAGTCGGCGTGTCCGCGGCGAAGGCGGTTGCATTTGCTTCCGGACTGCCGCTGGTCGGGGTGCATCATATCGAAGGACATATCTGTGCAAATTTTATCGATCATGAAGAACTGGAACCGCCGTTTCATGCACTGGTGGTTTCCGGCGGACATACGCATCTGGTAAAAGTTATGGATTACGGCTGTTATGAGATCATGGGCAGGACAAGGGACGATGCGGCGGGAGAAGCATTTGACAAGGTCGCGCGCGCAATAGGGCTGGGGTATCCCGGCGGACCTAAGATTGATAAGCTTTCCGCAGAGGGAGATCCGGAAGCGATCGCATTTCCGAGGGCGAAGGTGGAGGACTCCATCTATGATTTTTCCTTCAGCGGCTTGAAATCCGCAGTATTAAATTATCTCAATTCCTGCGAGATGAAAGGGGAACAGATCAACCGCGCGGATGTGGCGGCGTCCTTTCAAAAGGCGGTAATTGATGTGCTGGTGGAACATTCCATGGAAGCGTTAAGGAATACGGATGAGAAGAATTTTGCGCTGGCAGGCGGCGTGGCGTCCAATCAGCATCTTCGCGCAGCGATGCAGAAAGCATGTGATGAACGCGGCATCCGGCTGTACTGCCCGCTTCCTGTCTATTGTACGGATAATGCCGCGATGATCGGCGTGGCGGGATATTATGAATATCTAAAAGGCGTGCGGCATGGCTGGGATCTGAATGCAGTGCCGAATCTGAAGCTGGGAGAAAGGCTGTAAATATATGGACAGAACGGTTGCGATCGTACTCGCTGCGGGGAAAGGGAAAAGGATGAATACGGACCGGCCAAAGCAGTATCTTCTGCTGGATGGGAAGCCGGTTCTTTATTATAGTTTAAAAGCGATAGAAGACAGTTTTATTGACCGTGTGGTATTGGTGACGGCAGCGGAAGATATAGAATATTGCAGAAAAGAGATTGTGGAGAAATATCAGCTTCGGAAAGTGACATCGATCACTGCGGGCGGAAAGGAACGTTATCATTCCGTCTGGAACGGGATCTGTCAGGTGGACGATTGCGATTATCTTTTTATCCACGACGGCGCGCGCCCGTTTTTGACACAGGAGATATTGAATGATGCTTATCAGTGTGTGGAAAAATCTGATGCCTGCGTGGCGGCAGTGCCGGTCAAAGACACCATTAAGCAGGTGGATGGATCGGGCAGGGTGACGCATACGCCAAAGAGGGATGAATTGTATCAGATGCAGACGCCGCAGACGTTTCGATTTTCCTTAATTAAGGAAGCTTATGAAGGGCTGATCCAACGGGAAGAAGAACTGAAACAAAAAGGGATTGCTATCACGGATGACGCAATGGCGGTGGAAACGATAACATTCCATGACGTGTGGATTTCAAAGGGTGCCTATACCAATATGAAAATCACGACGCCGGAGGATATTCTGATCGCTGAAAGCCTCATTAAAAATAGAATATAAACTTGATTAAAAATAAGTTATAAGTCTAATAAAAATCCTAATTCGGAATGGTGTTCCCGATTGAATGGAGAAGTAAATGGTAAAATTTTTTCTTTTGTTTAAGAATTATTATTTCGGAATTTCTTTTGTTGGAATT
>DLOQ01000002.1 GCA_002479655.1 Lachnospiraceae bacterium UBA7480 | reverse complement strand
CGGAAATCACGCTGCCGGATAATATAACGAGTATTGAAAGCTGCACATTTTTCGGATGCAGCAGTTTGACAGAACTTACAATACCGGATAGTGTAACAAGCATTGACAATGAGGCATTTTCCGGCTGTGAGGGTTTGACGAAAATCACGATACCGGACAGTGTAACGAGCATTGGTGATAATGCATTTTCTGATTGCAGCAGCCTGACGGAGATCACGATACCGGACGGCGTAACAGATATCAGTGGGGGTACATTTGCCGGTTGCATCACTCTGACAAAAATCACGATACCGGCATCCGTAACGAGTATTGGTGAGTATGCATTTCAGTGTTGCGCCAATTTAACGGAACTCACGATACCGGACAGTGTAACAAGCATTGGTGATAATGCATTTCGGTATTGCACCAATTTAACGGAACTCACGATACCGGCATCCGTAACGAGTATTGATCATGACGCATTTTTTCACTGCAGCGATATGACCATTTATTATAGCGGCGATGCGCTTGATGATTATATCGACAGCAATAGCAGCAAGTGGAGCGCGCAGAATATCGTCTGGGTAAAGCAGTAAGAAGAAAGGAGAGATTTTATGGGAATAACAGCAGCGGTCATGCTTCCTCATCCGCCGTTGATCGTACCGGAGATCGGCAGGGGGGAAGAAAAGAAGATACAGAAGACGGTGGATGCTTATCATCGGGCGGCAGAAAAGATTGGGGCGTATCAGCCGGATACGATCGTGGTGATCTCGCCGCATCAGGTGATGTATGCGGATTATTTTCATATTTCCCCCGGAGATGGCGCTGTCGGAGATTTTTCGCAGTTTCATGCGGCGGAAGTCAAAATGGAGCTGTCTTATGATGCGGAATTCGTGCGGGAATTGTGCAGGCTGGGGGAGGCGCGTCATCTTCCGGCAGGAACGATGGGAGAGCGGGATAAGCGGTTGGATCATGGGACGATGGTGCCGTTATATTTTGTCAATCAGTATTGGAAGGATTACCGGCTTGTGCGGATAGGTCTGTCCGGAGAACCCTTATTGAAGCATTACGAGTTGGGAAAATGCATCAAAGAAGCGGCTGCATGTCTTGGCAGAAATACCGTAGTGATCGGAAGCGGAGACCTGTCCCACCGTCTAAAGGAAGACGGACCATATGGGTACCAAAAGGAAGGACCGGAGTATGATCGCCGTATCATGGATGTGATGGGCAGGGCGGCATTTGGGGAGCTTTTCGAGTTTTCGGAGGATTTCCTGAACAGCGCGGGTGAGTGTGGACACCGTTCCTTTACGATCATGGCGGGCGCATTGGATCGGACGGCGGTTGCGTCAGAGCGGCTTTCCTATGAAGGTCCCTTTGGCGTGGGTTATGGAATCTGTACCTATGAAGCGCAGGGGCAGGACGGCGGTTGTGATTTTGCGGATCAGTTTGAAACTATTCTGATGGAAAAGCTGGCGGAGCAGCGCGCCAAAGAGGATGCTTATGTCAGGCTGGCGCATAGTACGGTGGAAGCATATGTTCGTACCGGAAAAAGACCTGCGGTTTCGGAGGATCTGAGTAAGGAAATGTATGAGCAGCGCGCAGGTGTTTTTGTCTCGATCAAGAAGCAGGGGAAGCTGCGCGGATGTATTGGGACGATCTCTCCGGTCTATGGCAGTATCGCAGAGGAGATCATCGAAAACGCAATCAGCGCTTCTTCCAGAGATCCCCGTTTTACGCCGATCACGCCGGAGGAATTGAACTATCTGACACTCAGCGTGGATGTGCTTGGAGAGGCGGAGAGGATCGCTTCTGCTGCGGAACTGGATGTGAAACGGTATGGGGTGATCGTGACCAAAGGAAGTAAGAGAGGCCTGCTGCTTCCGAATCTGGAGGGCGTGGATACGGTCGCTGATCAGGTTGCCATTGCGAAGCAGAAAGCGGGCATCCGGGAGGATGATGAGGATGTGGTGCTGGAGAGGTTTGAAGTAACAAGGCATTTTTAATACCCGGCATTTTTAAAACGATTGAAAAAGACGATCGTCTGACAGGCTGGGACGGACGTCTTTTTTTGTGTTTTACAAAATATGGAACGCTAAAGGAACGCTAAAGGAACGCTCTATGAACCAAGGCATCATAGAATGGAAAAAGGTGGAAGAACTGATGGGAATGCGCAGCAGGCGCAGATCGGTGAGACTGCTAAAAACAAATATTGGAGGAATGTAAAAATGTATTTTGACAAAATCGCAAAGATCGTAGCTGAAAGAACAGGTTGTGATGTGGCAAGCGTAAAGCCGGAAAGTAAATTTGTGGATCTTGGGATCGATTCACTGGATACCGTGGAGCTGCTGATGAGCTTAGAGGATGAGATCGGTATGGAGATCGAGCTGGATCAGAAGGTGGAGACAGTGGATGATCTTGATAAGTTTATTCAGAGCAAGACATCATAAGTGAAAAAGAGTCTCAATATTTAAGAAGTTTTTTGCTGCCAAAAGGCGTAAAGAATTGCTAAATTTGACATCGAAAATCAGATAGGAAAGGCAAGGTTTTACCATGATCAAATCAAAAATTTGTGAAATATTAGGTATCCGCTATCCNNTCTTTCAGGGCGGGATGGCGTGGATCGCTGACGGCAGGCTTGCGGCTGCGGTATCGGAGGGCGGCGGTCTTGGAATCATAGCTGCGGGCAATGCGCCCGGAGAATATGTCAGGGAGCAGATCCGCATAGCAAAGTCTATGACTTCCAAGCCGATCGGAGTGAATATCATGCTGATGAGCCCCTTTGCAGATGAGGTTGCTGAGGTCGTGGTAGAAGAAAAAGCTGATGTTGTCACAACCGGAGCCGGCAATCCCNNAGAAAGCTGGAAAGAAGCCGGGATCAAGGTGATCCCTGTCGTTGCCTCTGTAGCCATGGCAAAAAGGCTGACAAGGATGGGCGTGACGGCGCTGATCGCGGAAGGCGGAGAAAGCGGCGGACATGTTGGGGAGCTGACTACGATGGTCTTGGTTCCGCAGATATGTGACGCTACGGATCTGCCGGTGATTGCCGCGGGCGGCATTGCTGA
>DLOQ01000182.1:5592-16533 GCA_002479655.1 Lachnospiraceae bacterium UBA7480 | reverse complement strand
TGAATTATACAGGAAGCTCCTCTTATTTTTAATTGAAACTTTAAGTTTTTACAAACCACTTGCTTTATATTCTTTGTTCCATAAGGTTTACATAACTCGAAGTCTGAAAATAGTTGTTCCAAAAATGATTTCATTTTATGATTTTTTTGGAACAACTATTTTCAAGCAAAGAGTTATGTAAACCGAATTTAACTCTTTTACAAATACCCTTTAATAGTCATGCTTGATAAAATTATATAACATCCTTTTCCCATCCGGCGTCATAATGGATTCCGGATGGAACTGTACGCCATAGATCGGATACTCCCTGTGCTGCACCGCCATCACCTCGTTATCCTCCGTTACCGCAGTCACCCTCAGGCAGTCCGGGATCGTGCTTTCGTCCGCCGCCAGCGAATGATAACGCGCCACGGGGACTGTATTAGGGCATCCGACAAACAGCGGACAGTCCTTCTCAAATCTCACCTCCGACTGCTTCCCGTGCATCAGCCGTTTTGCATAGGTGATCGTCGCACCATAGGCCATACAGATCGCCTGATGTCCAAGGCAGACTCCAAGGGTCGGTATCTCCTTTCCCAAGATCTTGGCTGCCTCCAGTATGATACCGGCATGTTCCGGTCTTCCCGGTCCCGGCGACAGGATGATACGGTCCGGCTTCAGCTTGCGGATCTCGTCGATGGTCATTTCATCATTCCGGATCACCCGGATATCCGGATCAATCTCCCCGATCAACTGATACAGATTATAGGAAAAACTGTCATAGTTATCAATCAGCAGGATCATACATTTACCTCCTTCGCCAGCTCCAATGCCCTGACTACCGCCTTGGCTTTATTGATACATTCCTCATATTCCTTTTCCGGCACCGAATCCGCAACGATACCCGCGCCGCTTCGGATAAATACTCTGCCGTTTTTCTTATATGCAATACGGATGGCTATACAGGTATCCATATTTCCCGTAAAATCGATATAACCGATCGCACCGCCGTAAATTCCGCGCTTATTATTCTCCAATTCTCCGATCAACTGACAGGCGCGGATCTTCGGCGCGCCGGAAAGCGTTCCTGCCGGAAGGACTGCTCCGATGGCATCCAGCGCGTCATATCCTTCCCTGATCTCGCCACGGACCGTAGAACCGATATGCATCACATGGGAATACCGCTCAATGCTGTGCAGCTTTTCCACCTGCACGCTGCCGAATCTGCTGACCCTGCCAAGATCATTTCTTCCCAGATCGACTAACATATTGTGCTCCGCAAGTTCCTTCTCATCCGCAAGCAGATCCTTCTCCAGCGCTTTATCCTCCGCTTCATTTTTCCCTCTGGGTCTGGTGCCGGCAAGAGGAAATGTATGCAGCACACCGTCTTCCAGTTTTACCAATGTCTCCGGCGACGCACCCGCCACCTCCACATCCGTTCCGGAAAAATAAAACATATACGGAGAAGGATTCATCGTCCGGAGCAGCCGGTAGGTATTCAGCAGGCTTCCCTCAAACGGCGCGCTTAACCGGTTAGATAATACGATCTGAAAGATATCTCCCTCATGGATATAACGCTTTGCTTTCTCCACCATGTCACAATAGGACTTTCTGTCAAACAGGGGCTTCACCTCATCCAGAAGATGTCCGCCCGCTTCCTCCTTCTTTTCCCCATTCTGCAAAAGCCCGCAAAGCTGTTTTAACTCCATCAAGNNCCGCCTTATTGTAGCCGGTCTCCGGATCCTCCAGCGGCATATTGACGATCAGGATGATCTTCTGGCGGATATGATCAAATGCAATCACCTTATCAAACAGCATCAGATCCAGATCCTTAAATGCTTCCTCATCCTGCACCTCCACTGCTGCCGCAGGTTCCTGATAACGGATATAATCATACGAAAAATATCCAACCAATCCTCCTGTACATGACGGAAGATAATCAAATCTGGGGCTCTTATACTCCGCAAGCAGCTCCCGCAACACCTGTGCCGGATCGTCCGTCTTCAGGCGGATGCTGCCCGCCGTCATCTCTCCGCCCGTGCAGGTGATCTCCATCTTCGGATCGTAACCCAAAAAGGTATAGCGTCCCCATTTTTCCTGCTCCGCCACCGATTCCAGCATATAACAATGTGACGATACCTTCTTTAAGATCTTCATTGCCTCGATCGTGGTACAGATATCCGACAGGATCTCACAGCTGACCGGCAGAACCTTATATTCTCCTGTTGCGGCAATCCTTTTCACCTCTTCTAATCCCGGCTTGATTTCCATAACAAACTCCTCCTTCCTTACCTATATCCTTAAAACCCTATTCCCGACAACTTTCTGCTATGCAATTCCCTGCGATAAAATAAAAACGCCCCTCACAGAATAAAATACTCTGTCAGGGACGAAAATATCAAACTTTCGCGGTGCCACCTTGATTCATGGCGTATGCCATGCACTCTACAGGATACGTGATATACTTAAAAGCATCACTATGCTTGAAATATATATGCTTAACAGTATATATAATATCCCCGGCAGATAACGTATGCCTCACGTTGCAGAATACTTTGCATTTTTGCATTTGGCTGCACCCTCGGCGGTCCATTTGACAACTTGTTTCTCATCCGGTTCCCAGCATCCCGGACTCTCTGTACAGGCATCATTGCCGTTATCTCCGCTTCACAGGTTTTGCTATTAAATTGGTTATATGCTACCACAGATCTTAATGTCTGTCAAGACCCGCACTCTATAAAAAGAACCGGACGATACTGTCTCGCCCGGCTCTTTGGATTCTATTCTCTTTGTCTGGAAATGCTTACCGCAATACCTGACTCCAATCGCTGATGCCGATTACACCCTTTGCCCACTCCATGTAAGCAGCTTCCTGAGGGGTTCCAAATGAATTATATACGGCTGCAGCCTGACCTGTCATGGTATAATCCAGACCCGGACCGTGATTGTCCCCTAAGAAGATGATCTGCGACAAGCCATTTCTCCTTGCCGACTCATAAGCAGCAGCAATTGCCGCTCCCTGTACAGCATCACCCTGTGTATTTACCAGTCCTTCCTCACTGTCGATCATGTAACGTCTGCTGCCGTCAGGAGCTAAGAACTGCGGCTGTGACAGGTAGTTGACTACTACACTGAGGTTTTCAAACGTCATCATCCTGTTGCTGTTGATCTGCGCTCTCTCATAAGAACCGGTCGCCCAGAACTTCGCATTGGTCAGTGGAACAGGATGAGGATGTATGGAAACACCCCAATCGATATTGCCGCCCGCTGAAATAATAGCATTAAACTTATCGCAGAAATCCTTACCATCAATGTAGTTGTATCTGTCAACGGCACGGTCTCTGTCCCAGCACTGGTCAAGACAGATCAGCACTTCCGCGCCCGCGTTCTGGCTCTTGATTGCATTATACATAACGCGGAATGCATCTGCATACTGATCCACATAATAATCCCATGAAACGCCGTTCTGCCACTGTATATAATTCCACTTACGCACATTTACTTCGTTGCCGACGATGAATACGTCAGCACTGCCATTCTTCGCCAGCCAGCTTACTTCGCTTGTCAATGCGTTGACGCCCGCCTGATCAGCTGCGTTGAACATGAAAATATTGAACTGCTGATCGACCGGATGCGGATCCCCTGCATAACCGGAGCGTCCCAGCGGATGCGTGATCGTAGCATTGCCGGTATTGTTTAACAGGGCAACCGTCTTCGCCAGATATGTAATGGGATAACCATTGTTAGCGCCACCCTGCATCGGGTAATTGTTAAACTGATACTCATGGGTAGGTCCCTGTAAGCCATGAAATGCCGCAGGTCTGGATACGTTCTTATCTGCCAGCACTTCAGGGTTTGTAATAAACTGAGGGTTGCCTACGATCGTAGGAACGCCGCCCTTTATTGTAGCAAAAGCAAATTTCTCATACAGTCTTGCTGCTGTATAAGGGAATGTAACCACCGGATCAGCAGTCATCGCTATGCTCGTGACAGGCGCGCGTCCTGCCGGGATCGCATCCTCAAAAACAGCCAGCTCATATACATACAGCTTACCGTCATCAGAAGCAGGCAGGCTTGTAAAATGCGCCGAAAACTGGATCGTAGATCTGTCCAGCAGTCTTGCGCCGGGACCTGCAGCAACAGTTCCCGTGCTGGGTGTAACAGACGCTGTTGCGCCTGCATACGGCAATCTGCCTTCTGCCCTGCCAAAATTAACATAATGCTGATACAACGCATTTGCGTCCGTTCCAAATACCGCTGCAACATCCGGATTGCTCTGCGCATAGTATTCAGCATCAAAAACGGTTCCGTCCGGCATCGTCTGAGGCGCAGCGCTGACAACCATGCAGTTTCCAATCAGCATCACAGCCACCAGTAATGCGGACAAAAATGATCTTCTCATTCTCCCTTTTCTCATTACAGATTATCCTCCTTTTTTTACCATAATCTTCTTTATCAGAATCCATTTTATCTTATCATTTTTTATTTGTTCAGTCAATTACTTTCCTTGCGTTTTCGCATGGTGTCCTAAAACTTTACCACTTATTAAGCCAATACATCTACAAAATTCACCAGCGGAAATGCATAAATGTTTTTGTGTTTATTTTCAGGCACAAGCAAAAGCAGTCTATCATCTTTACTCTGTACCATGACATTTGCCCATAAGAATCTTGTTCGGCTTTTTCCTTCATATTCATAAACCACCAATTTATGATTAAACATTCTGCTCCCAAGATGCAATGGCCATGGCGAAGGTTTTATCTGACTTGCTTTTACAATGTAATATTTGGTTTCCGCTTTTTTTAATGCCAAACATTCAACCAGCATACAGACCGCAATCAGAAAATCATCAAGCTGAAAGAGAAACATTAGAAATGCAAAATATCCAAATGCGGTCATTTTTGTATGTGTATTTGCATCGCCCGAAAGACTTATTACAAGCATTATGAGAACCCCAAAAATGAACGATATTAACAAAATTATAAAAAACTTTTTCATTGCAGATTTCCGCAACTTTTTTAATATAATTTTCTTTTTCTCATCTTCTAAAATCATACTCTAAGCCTTTCTTTCCTTATTTTGTTTCCCGTGTTTTATTCTCCAGATTTTATCATATACAGTCATAAATGCCAGAAACAATATACCTGTAATAGCAAAAGCAGCGCATTGATCACCAATGCCAATCACTGTTTTATAACTATTTTTTACGTTTCTTAGTCTGGGCTTTCCTGACCGGAGCTTTCTCTGCGACCTTCTCCGCCGCTTTTTCCATGGGGACATCCTCTTCCACAGCTTTTTGCGCATCCTGCATCATCAGGAACAGCATATATTCATTGACGCTCATCCGCTTCTTTCTCGCATTTTTATTCAATGCAGCTATGACTTCTCTATTGACGATCCCATCTTTATCACTGCGGAGGATCGTCTCAACACGCATCCTGTTATCATATTCCACAAAACCGGCGCTGATCACACCGGTAGGGATCGCAACGACACACACACCCAGAAGCGCAATCAAAATTGCCATTATCTTCCCGCCGATCGTGATTGGATAGATGTCGCCGTATCCTACCGTCAGGATCGTGGACATCGCCCACCATATCCCGGAAAATGCATTTTCATAAATATCCGGCTGCGCCTCATGTTCAAATCCGTACATACACAATGACGCCGCCAGCATCAGCATCAGGATCATGGAGATGGAAGAAAGAAGCTGCTTCTTCTTATCCATCAGGACATCCGCAACCACATTATAGGTATCCGAATTTGTATTGATCTGGAACAGTCTCAGGATCCTTGTAACGCGTATGATCCGCAGCGCGATCATGCCATTGGAATACAGCGGGCCAAAATAAGAAACGATGGTCAGCAGCTCCACTATCCCATAAAAGGAAAAGACAAACCGGAGCGCTGCCTTTCGTTTATCCAGATGAGGATACAGCAGATCACTGGTCCATACCCGCAGCGCATACTCTATGATAAAGACAATGATCGTAAAGAACTCAATCGCTTCCATTACATCCGCGTATTTATCCAGCTCAGCAAATGTCAGCATAAACGTGACGCTGATGCTTAACAGGATCATAAAGGAAATAAAATAATCAAAGGCTCTGCTCCAAAAATCCACCCTTGTACCAATCTGAATAATCTCAAATGTTCTTTTTTTAATTTTTTTTACTGATCCCTTTGATTTCATGTTCCGTATTCCTTCATTTTAGACTTTACTGCTTTATAAAAAGCAGAACTTCGCCTGCCGTTCCGTAGTGGAATCACTTCCCACAAATACCGTAAAGCTTCCCGGCTCCGCCGTATAATCCATATTAATATCATGGAAACGCAGCATTTCCTCCGTCACGGTAAAGCAGACTTCCTTTTCTTCTCCGGGTTCCAGCCATACCTTCGAAAATCCTTTTAATTCCCTGACCGGACGGACAACACTGGCTTTATCGTCGCGCACATACATCTGGACTACCTCCGCTCCTTTGACGCTGCCGGTATTTTTTACCTTGACGGACACCAGAAGCTTTTCTCCTGCATGAAGCGCTATACTGTTATTATCCGCGCTGCCGGATGCTGTCTCTGTCTGTCCATTTTGATTTATTCCCACCACGTTAAGCCTGATATCCCCATACGCAAAAGTCGTATAGGAGAGTCCATACCCAAACGGGTACAGCGGCGCGTTCGGCGCGTCGATATATCGGGACTGAAACCGGTTATCCGGCATGAATGACTCCATGTGTCTGCCTGTATGAAATTCCGCATAGAAGACAGGCGTCTGTCCCACACAGTACGGGAAGCTCATGGGAAGCCTGCCGCTTGGAGAAACATCTCCATACAGCGCTGCGGCAATGGCATTGCCGCCTTCCGTCCCCGGCATCCACGCAAGCATGACAGCCTTGGACAATGCTTTTACTTCCCTAAGGTCCAGAGGTCTTCCATGAAACAGCACCACAATGATATTGTCATTCATCGCTGCAATCTTTTTCAGAAGCTCCATCTGCAATCCGGGCAGCGTGATCTCGGCGCGGCTGCCGCCGNNCCTCGCCTGACTGTGTCGTATGCTCTCCCAGACAGAGCACTACTTTATCCGCCTGTTTTGCATGTTCCAACGCCTGCCGCAGCATCTCCTCTGCCGAGAGGCTCTGACCGTCGGCGCCATTCTTCTCCTTCGGGTCAAATCCCGGAACAAATTCCTCCTCCGTCAGGATCTCACAGCCCTGAGCAAATGTCACCTGCCCTGCTTCCACGGCATGTTTCATTCTCTCTGACACGCCCTCCTTAACGCTGACCGCATCCTTCGCTTCACCAAAGATCGACCAGAATCCCAGGATCTTTTTCTCATCTACATACGGACCGATAAACGCAACCCGTTCTGTATCCTTTAACGGAAGCATATGATCATTTTCCAGAAGGACAAATGTTTCTTCCGCCGCTTTTCTGGATTTATTGCGGTGTTCTTCGCAGAGGATCCATCTCTTTTCCTGCTCTGCGTCAGCGTCCTTATAGGGATTTTCAAATAACCCCAATTTGTTCTTTAATTCCAGAACGCGTNNGCAGCGCCGCCTCATCCAAAAGAGCCTCCGATACTTCGCCTGCCTCGATCGCCTCTTTCAGATAGGCGCAGTAGCAGTTCGTCATCATATCAATATCCGTTCCCGCTTTTAAGGCTAACACCGCAGCTTCCCTTTTATCCGCCGCAAGATCATGTTTGGCGATCTCCTCTATCGCTGCCCAGTCCGAGATCAGCACGCCCTGAAATCCCATCTCTTCACGGAGTACCTTACGCATCAGCCATTGATTTGCCGTCGAAGGGATCCTGTTCAATGTGTTAAATGATGTCATGACCAGCAGCGCGCCCGCCTTAATGGCAGCCTCATATGCCGGAAGATAATCATCGCGAAGCGTCCGCTCCGACAGTTCCACGTTATTATAATCACGTCCGGCGGTTGGCGCGCCATACGCCGCAAAATGCTTCACACATGCCGCGATCTTTCCCTCCGCCTTTGGGTCATCACCCTGATATCCTTCTACCAGCGCCTTCGCATAGACGCTGTTCAGATATACGTCCTCACCGTTGGATTCCATGACACGCCCCCATCTTGCATCCCGTACAAGATCGACCATCGGCGAAAATGTTACATGAATGCCCGCTGCAGACGCCTCCCTTGCCGCTACCTCCGCGCCTGTTCTTGCGACTTCTTCATTAAATGCCGCTCCCTGAGCCAGAGGAATCGGGAAGATCGTCTTGTATCCATTGATGATATCCGCCATAAACAACAGCGGGATATGATGGGGATGATTGTCCATATGATTTTTCTGGATACGCTTCAGCGAATCCGCCCCGATCGCGCCTAATACGCTTCCCAGTTCCCGTATCGACCTCTCGGGAAATCCCTGCTCCGCAGCCGGTCCCGTTGCTACGGCGCCGCCCTCAAAAAAACTGCCATGCAGCTGAAACAGCTGGTTGATCTTCTCCTCCAGAGTCATCTCATCTAATAATGCCTGTAATTTTTCCCGTTCCATAATGCTTCTCCTATCTATGAAATGCGATTCAGGATTCCATCCACACCAATCCCCTGATGCGTTACATACATCCGGCAGATCTGTGATGCCAATTCCACGGAAATATGCGCCTTCTGCGCAATTTTCTCCACCGGCGTCCCTTTATCCACTTCCTTCATCACCATTTTGACCAATGCAGCCTTATCCTGCTTGGTTCCCTGCAGGGAGACGGCATTTTCTCCTGTAACGATATCCTTCCTGATGATATGCCGGCTTCCGTCCTCCTCCACCTCGATCACAGCCATTGTGATCGGCTGAGTAAACCGCCGCTTTCCGCAGCTGCCGGGATTTAACCATACCTGTCCGTCTATTTCCTTCTCTTCATATTTATGGGAATGACCGAAGATCACCAGATCCGCGTCATTCGGTTCCGCCATCTTTTTATTATGGATCATGTAGATGCGGATTCCATATAATTCGATCTTTCGTGCCACGGGAATATCCTCCGCCCACTCCTTATCCGCATTGCCACGCACCGCATAGCATGGCGCTATATCCTCCAATTGCTTTATCACCTTATCCCTGTCAATATCCCCTGCATGCAGGATCACGTCACACTCTTTTAAAATTTCCTTTACTTCCTCCCGAAGCAGTCCGTGAGTATCGGAAAGAACGCCTATTTTATGCATTTACCCCATTCCTTTTTAATTCCATATATTCAACTACGCTCTGTTTATTGCCCCAAATTATATCTTTGATCCTTTGGTAATATTATACAGCTTTCTTTTTATAATATAAAGAGTTTTCCGAAATCCCTTTAGCAAAAAACCCCATATCCTCCGTACTTTCACAAAGGATATAGGGTTTCAACACTGCATATCACATTATAGCAGCCAATATATCATATGCTCTTATGCCTTAGCCGCCACTGCCTCTTTGATCTGTGCTGTCAGCTGCGGCAGGATCTTATTCAGATCTCCGACTACGCCGTAATCAGCTACGTCAAAGATCGGAGCGGACTCATCCTTATTGATCGCAATGATGATATCAGATTCTTCCATACCTGCAAGGTGCTGGATCGCTCCGGAGATACCGATTGCAAAATATACATTCGGGCGAACCGTCTTACCGGTCTGGCCAACCTGAAGATCCTTCGGCTTCCAGCCTGCATCTACAACCGCACGGGAACAGCTTACGGTTCCGCCGATCGCCTCTGCAAGATCCTCAAGAAGCTTGAAATTCTCAGGACTTCCTACGCCACGGCCGCCGGACACAAGGATCTTAGCATCCATGATATCCTCCACATCAGATACAGCCTTCACAATCTCCATGATCTCAACATACTTATGATCCGGTGTAAATCCGGGATTGTACTCAATCACCTCTGCCTTTCTGCCAGCTTCCTTCGGTGCCTTCTGCATAACGCCGGGACGAACGGTAGCCATCTGCGGGCGGAAATCCGGACACGCAATTGTAGCGATCGTGTTGCCGCCAAATGCAGGACGTGTCATCAGCAGCTGGTTATGAAGCTGCTCCTTGCCGGGAACCGGATTGATCGGGAAATCACCGATATCAAGCTGTGTACAGTCTGCCGTCAGACCTGTGTGGATCCTTGCAGACACACGAGGGCCAAGATCACGGCCGATCGCTGTTGCACCGATCAGGAAGATCTCCGGCTTATACTCGTTGATCACTGATGCCACTGCATGTGCATACGGCTCAGTTCTGTAATCCTTCAGCTCCGGATCATCCACAACGATAACCTTATCCGCGCCATACTCGCCAAGTTCATCCGCCAATCCCTTCACACCGGAACCAACCAAAACTGCCGTTACCTCTGTTCCAAGATCCTTGGCAAGGTCTTTTCCTTTGCCAACCAACTCTAATGCAATTCCGCTGAGTACATTGTCAACCTGCTGCGCAAAGACAAATACTCCTTTATAATCTTGAATATTCATGTTATTAACCATTCCTTTCTCTCAATCTGCAGATGTTTATATCAGGAAACCACTGATTTAATCAGTTCTTCCTTAGATAACATGCTTTTCTTTTAATTTGCCGACAATGTAATCTACGGACTCAGTCACATCCAGATTCACCTTCTCGCCTGCTCCCTTTCTTACCTTATCGGAAGCCTTTGCGATCTGTGTCGGTGAACCTTTCAGACCAAGATTGGAATCCTCTACATCTTTGAGATCCGCTCTTCCCCATACAGTGATGTCTGCGTCATAAGCATCAAAGATTCCTCCCGGCGTCATATAACGCGGCTCATTTAACTCAGCCAGCGCTGTGATCAGACAAGGCATCTTAGCCTTTAATACATGGTATCTGTCATCATACTGACGCTCAACGATCACGCTGTCGCCGTCAATCTTGATATCCTGTGCGTAAGAGATAACAGGAATGTTCAGATGCTCGGAGATCTGAGGTCCTACCTGTGCGGTATCGCCGTCGATTGCC
>DLOQ01000182.1:5135-5579 GCA_002479655.1 Lachnospiraceae bacterium UBA7480 | reverse complement strand
CTGGGAAGTTGCCCAGGTATCAGCTCCGCCAAGCACTCTGTCTGTCACAAGGATGCCCTTGTCCGCACCCATTGCCATTGCTTCGCGAAGAACTTCCTCTGCCTTAGGAAGTCCCATGGTAACAACCGTTACTTCCGCGCCATACTGATCTTTTAATCTAAGAGCTGCCTCTAAGCCTGCTTTGTCATCCGGATTCATGATCGCAAGCATCGCGCCACGATCCAGCGTACCATCGGGATTGAATTTTACGCCGCCCTTTGTATCGGGTACCTGTTTTACACAAACAACGATTTTCATTGTATTTTCTCCTTACTTTTTAATATTTTCAAGCATTACTTTTTGATCCGTTATAATAGCTACTTCAGCAGCGCCGCGGAGATAACCATTCTCTGAACCTCGCTGGTTCCTTCATAGATCTCCGTGATCTTAGCGTCACGCATCATA
>DLOQ01000182.1:0-5114 GCA_002479655.1 Lachnospiraceae bacterium UBA7480 | reverse complement strand
ACTTCCATCGCCATCTCTGCCGCATAAAGCTTCGCCATAGCTGCTTCCACGCCGTAAGCTGTCTTGTGATCCTGTGTATATTGATCCTTCGTCATAGCTGCCTTATATACCAGAAGCTGTGCAGCCTGCGCTTTGGTCGCCATATCAGCAAGCTGGAACTGTGTGTTCTGCTGCTGTGCGATCGTTTTGCCAAACTGCTTTCTTTCCTTGGTATATGCAATGGTTCTCTCCAGTGCGCCTTCACCGATTCCAAGCGCCTGCGCGGCGATACCGATACGTCCGCCATCCAAAGTATGCATTGCGATACCAAAGCCCTTGCCCTGCTGCCCTAACATATTGTCCTTCGGGATACGGCAGTCGGTAAAGATCAGCTCATATGTGGAAGAACCGCGGATACCCATCTTCTTCTCCTTTGTACCAAAGGTGAAGCCCGGTGTACCTTTCTCTACGATAAAGGAAGAGATCTCCTTGATCTGTTTTCCTTTTTTCTCGATCACGCCCGTAACTGCAAAGATCACATAGACGTCAGCTTCCTTACCGTTGGTGATAAAGATCTTAGATCCGTTGATCACCCACTCGTCTCCATCCAGAACAGCCTTTGTCTGCTGTCCCTGAGCATCCGTACCTGCGCCCGGCTCTGTCAGACCGAAAGCTCCGATCTTGCGTCCGCTTGCAAGATCCGGCAGGTATTTCTTCTTCTGCTCATCCGTACCGTATGTAAGGATCGGATCGCAGCAAAGAGAAGTATGCGCGGATACGATAACGCCTGTCGTACCGCAGACCTTAGAAAGCTCCTCTACACACATTGCATAGGTCAGGACGTCGCAACCCTGTCCGCCGTATTCCTTAGGAATAGGGATACCCATGAAGCCTGCTTTCGCCATCTTCTCTACAGTCCCTCTTGGGAATACTTCTGTCTCATCTACTTCCTGTGCCAAGGGTTTAACTTCTTTCTCAGCAAATTCCCTGAACAGCGTTCTCGCCATTTCATGCTTTTTGCTTAATGTAAAATCCATGATTTTTATTCCTCCATTTTTATACATTTCACTGTCTCAGACAGCATTTTTATTTAGAATAATCAAAGAATCCTGCGCCCGTCTTCTTGCCAAGCTTGCCGTCAGCAACCATCTTCTTAAGAAGCGGCTGCGGAGCATACTTCTCGTCTTTCGTCTCATTGTAGAGAACTTCCATGATCGCAAGGCAGATATCCAGGCCGATCAGATCACCCAAGTGAAGAGGTCCCATCGGATGGGATGCACCAAGCTGCATAGCCACATCAATGTCTTCCGCGGAAGCTGTTCCCGCATCAAGAACGCCGACTGCTTCATTGATCATCGGGATCAGGATCCTGTTTACTACAAAGCCCGGAGCTTCCTTTACTTCAACAGGTGTCTTGCCGATCTCAACAGCGATCGCTTTGATCTTATCTACCATTTCCTGCGGTGTATTCTCAGCCTTGATAACCTCAACCAGCTTCATCCTATCAGCAGGATTGAAGAAATGCATACCGATCATCGGTCTGTCAAGTCCTTCGCCGATCTTAGTGATGGAAAGGGATGATGTATTAGAAGCAAACATACAATCCTTCTTCACGATACCCATCAGCTCTTTGAAAATGCTCTGCTTGATCTCAAGCTTCTCCAACGCAACCTCAATGATCAGATCGCAGTCTGTACAGATATTGTTCAGACCTGTCGTAACTCTGCCCATGATCGCGTCAGCCTGTGCCTGTGTGATCTTCTCCTTACCAACTAAGAAATTCATGTTCTTCTGGATCTTAGCCTTACCGCCTTCTGCGTATTCTTCTTTGATATCGCAAAGACATACCTCATATCCCTCTGTCATTGCAAATGCCTGTGCAATACCGGAACCCATCGTTCCTGCGCCAATAACGCCTACCTTCATTTTGATTTCCTCCTTTAACAATTTTTGAACGGCTCTTTCACTTTCTCTTTATTCTTATCTAAGAAAAATGCCATGCCGTATTTCTGATCTTCTGTCTCGAAGCAGTCACCGAAAAGCTTCTCTTCGATCACAATCGCCTGATCGATATCTACCTGAAGTCCGTCGTTGATCGCCTTCTTGCAGTTACGTACAGCGATCGGCGCATTCTTAGCAATGCCCGCCGCCATCTTCTCTGCTGCCGGGATCAGTTCCTCCAGCGGATATACTGCATTAACAAGACCGATGCGGTACGCCTCATCCGCCTTGATATTACGTGCCGTATAGATCATCTGCTTTGCCATGCCCGGACTTACCAGCCTTGCAAGTCTCTGTGTACCGCCAAATCCCGGCGTGATGCCCAGTCCAACCTCAGGCTGTCCAAATACCGCGTTCTCAGAGCAGATCCTGATATCGCAGCTCATAGCGATCTCACATCCGCCGCCCAGTGCAAATCCATTGACAGCCGCGATCACCGGGATCGGGAAATTCTCTAACTTACGAAATACGTCATTGCCCTTCTTGCCGAATGCCTCTCCCTCCGCTTTTGTCAATGTACTCATCTCGCCGATATCCGCACCGGCAACAAAGGATTTCTCTCCTGCCCCGGTTAAGATCAAACATCTTGTATTCGCAAGATCGACTGCGTCCAAGGTCACGCTCAGCTCGTCCAATACCTTGGAATTCAAAGCGTTCAGCGCTTTCTCGCGATTGATCGTGATCGTTCCGACAGCGCCCTTTACTTCATAAAGGATAAATTCCATGTTGGTGTCCCCACTTTCCTTAATAATCATTAACCTTCATATTTCTCAACAACTGTTGAGCAGCCCATACCGCCGCCGATACAGAGTGTAGCAAGACCGCGTTTTGCGTCGCGCTTCTGCATCTCATGAAGCAGCGTAACAAGGATACGGCATCCGGAAGCTCCTACCGGGTGGCCAAGCGCGATCGCGCCGCCGTTTACATTCAGGATATCCTTATTGAAACCAAGCTCTCTTGCAACCGCGATAGACTGTGCCGCAAATGCCTCATTCGCCTCGATCAGGTCAAAATCATTGATGCTAAGACCTGTCTTAGCAAGCACCTTCTTTGTGGAAGCAACCGGTCCGATACCCATGATGGAAGGATCAACACCGCCAAGAGCGCCCGCTACCCATACAGCCATAGGCTTAACGCCAAGCTCCTTAGCCTTCTCCTCTGTCATCACGACAACTGCTGCCGCACCGTCATTGATACCGGAAGCATTACCTGCGGTAACCTTGCCGTCTTTGTTGATCGGACGAAGCTTTGCAAGACCTTCCATGGAAGTTCCGGGACGAGGTCCCTCATCCGTATCTACCACAACAGTTTCTTTCTTTTTCTTTACTTCTACGGGAACGATCTCATCTTTAAATCTTCCGGAAGACTGTGCAGCTGCGCACTTTGTCTGGCTTGCTACAGCGAACTCGTCCAGTTCTTCCCTGGAGATGTTCCAGCGCGCGTCGTTACAAATATTATCCGCCGTCTGGATCATATGGTAATCGTTAAATGCATCCCACAATGCGTCATTTACCATGGTATCTACCAGCGTTGCGTTGTTCATTCTATAACCGTAACGTCCCTGCATAGCAGCGTAAGGAGCCATGGACATATTCTCCATACCGCCGGCTACTACGATATCCGCATCACCGTTGTTGATCATCTGCGCTGCCATATTGACGCAGTTAAGACCTGATCCACAGACTACATTTACCGTTACGGCTGTTGTTTCAATTGGAAGTCCAGCTTTAATGGATGCCTGACGTGCAACATTCTGTCCAAGTCCTGCCTGAATAACGCAGCCCATATAAACATGATCTACGGCGTCAGGCTTTACTCCTGCCCTGTTTAATGCTTCCTTGATTACGATTGCTCCCAGTTCCGGAGCCGGTGTGGTAGAAAGCGCTCCACCCATAGTGCCAATTGCAGTACGGCATGCACCTGCCAAAACGATTTTCTTTGACATCTCTTTTCCTCCATCTTTTTATTTTATGATTTCATTTTAAGCGGGGCGGTCATTNNAAGACTGTTTCCATTTTATCATAGGAACTTTTCTTTTGCAATGAATTATATGCCGCAGCTTATGCTTCCGGCTCGATCAGACCATACGTGCCGCCTTTTCTCTTATAAACAACATTGACCTGCTCCGTCTCCGCATTGCAAAATACATAAAAGTTATGACCTAACAGCTCCATCTGCACGCATGCGTCCTCAGGATACATCGGCTTGATATCAAACTTCTTGGTACGGATGATCTTCACTTCCTCCTCATCCATAAAATCTTTTTCCATATATTCCTGCTTGAAGAACGCGGCATTCTGCTGCTGATCGACCAGCTTTGTCTTATACTTCTTCAACTGCCGTTCGATAATCTCCTCAACCAGATCAATTGAGATATACATATCACTGCTTACCTGCTCGGAACGGATGATATTGCCCTTTACAGGAATCGTTACCTCTATTTTCTGCCTTTCCTTTTCCACGCTTAGCGTCACGTGAACCTCCGTACTCGGCGTAAAATACTTCTCCAGCTTTCCGATCTTATCCTCAACTGCACTCTTTAATCCTTCTGTTACTTCAATGTTCTTTCCTACGATTATAAATTTCATAGCCTGCCCACCTTTCATAGGTTTTTGTATGATACCGATTGACATTTTTTGGATACCATGACGATAGTATAACATATTTAGGACAGGCTTTCAAGAAGTTCAAAAGTCGTAATTTTTCCTCTTTTTTCGACAGGATTCAGTGTGGATAATGTGGATAAATCAGTGTATAACTCACTTTTTAGTAGTTTCACGTCTCAAAAATTGTGGATAACTATCAAAAACGCCATAATTCAACCTGCCAAGGATTTTCCCTATGCTCCATTACGTGAAACATCGATATTTACAAGAAAAAAGGAACTGAAAGTCCAGTTCCTTTTTCCCGGAAATGTGTATGAAGTTTATTCCAATCGCCCACACGATGCGCATCAGAAAATACGTCTTACCGCCAGCACGCTTCTATAGCTTACATTGGAAATAATAATACCGGTTCTTTCGTTACTTGCATGAACGATCTGACCGTTGCCGATATAGATTCCCACATGACCGGAATAGCATATGATATCGCCGGGCTGTGCGTTTGCAACGCCGCCTTCCACCGCATAACCG
>DLOQ01000064.1:2896-12738 GCA_002479655.1 Lachnospiraceae bacterium UBA7480 | reverse complement strand
GGGGCGTGGTAGTTTTACCCGTCCCCGGACCGCCCGTCAGTACCATGACCTTCGCCGTTGCTGCCTGACGGATGGCATCCGTCAGTTTATATGGATTTTCTTTCATCAAAGTGATACTGTCATTGCCATACTGCTTATATATTTTGGCGACGTAAGAAGCAGATACCTGATGCTCCTGCAGAAACAGCATGATATTCTTCACTTCTTTCTGCCTCGCCCATGACTCGGCAATCAGCACAGAACCTACATTGGCATCGATCATATTGCCGATGACCGGGACCGGCTCACTATAACCCTTAAGCCGGCACTTTAGAACCGAGTAGCCGTTTTCCGGATTCTGATATGTTATTCTTTCCACCACACAACGAATCTTTATCATCACTTCTTCAAGGTAGCGCTTAAGCTGTTCGGTATCCCTCTGGGTCCCCTGACCGCAAAAATGCCGTATTCCTCCTTCAGTACCTCAAATGTAAATTGATCCGGCCGGTAGCGCTTCTGAAGCTTCACCTTCATCAACGCATGGATCGTCAGATTTTGATCCGCATAATCATATGGTATATCCGTTTCCGTCACCTTACACCGGAACAATATCGCCGACACCGGAGCCGCTACATACAGAAAGACCGTATCGCCCTTCTTGATCCCGCTGCCCTGCTTCCATTCAATCTCATCCGCATCGTCAAAGGCATGCAGGATATCGTAAAACTTTGGATTGGCGGGAACCAGCNNCCCAGCCATTCCTTAGGCGGGCGGATCTTCTTTTTCTTCTTTGAGGAAGCGGTTGCCGCAAAGCTCATGTCAATCAGATCACATACCCTCTCCCGCGCCACGGTTCCGTCCAGCAGCACGCTGATCCAGTGAACCTTGTTCATATGATAAGCCGGCAGGATACCGTCTTCCTTAAGCAGTACATCCTTAAAGAAAGGGTCGTCTATCTTCAGATTCACCACATCTACTTTCTCCCCGGCGGGAAGCCCCAGCTTGTCTTTCCCGACTTCCATGACCAGAGCAAACCACTTATTGTTATCGTTATGCCGGAACACGGCATTCATATCATATTTTCTCCACGGATATTCCGGCAGCGTCCCATATTTCTTTTTTATGTAATCAAAAACAAACTCTCTCATTCTGTCACCATCCCAAAAAATACTTAAGAATACTATAGGCGATTAGAAAATAGACCATTCTCAATTCCCGGCATCCCGGGTATCTCGCAGCATTTATCCTGATAGACAGATTGTGGCTCCGCATTATGCCATGTCAGCAGGGAATCAAGCGCCACCGCAATGCGCATTTGATATCTTACCAATCGGAATCCCAATCATCCCAGCCGGAATCCCAATCGGAACCGCTGTCCCAGTCGTAATCGTAATCCCAATCATTATCATCATCATATCTATCATCATCATAACTTTGGCTGTCGTGATGGCTGTCATGATGGTCGTCATACCATTCATCCCAATCGGAGGTGCCATACTCTTCATCATAGGAATTGCCTTCATAATAATGGTCATAATCTTCGAATAGATCCCAGTCAGAATCAGCGTCATAACCGGACCATGTATTGCGAGCCGCATTCCAGATATACCAAGAGTCCCCTCGATCATGGTAATACATATCAGAACCATATCTGTAATAACCTGACGATGCGTATGGCAGATCATCGTGGTTGCCGGAAAGCATAAAAAGTACCGTACACAATAAGGTCAGGATTTGGCAGCCCACTACCATCGCGATAACTTTAAAAAATACGCGTTTTAGACCGGTATTCCTTTGTTTGGCGGGCCTTTGCGCGCCACTATTGTAATCGTTTGGCATCCGGTGTTCTTTTTGTTCAGCCACTCTTGCCTTCATCTTCTGATAAAGTTCATTTACGGCATATGCCTCGTCTTTACCGCGATAACGCTCCGCCCGCGAACCGTCAGACTTATTTTTATAAACCACAAAATCTCCTGTAGCGGGATCTTTATAGATACCATATGCGCGGGCGGTTCTTATATCCTGCCCGATATATGTACGCATCTCTTCAAGCGGCAGATGATGCCGTCTGACCCACTCAAGAAGCTCACTGATCGTTTTAGGAGCCCCTGCGGCAGTCCTGTTTACACAGTCATTGGCAGCGCCGCAATTGGGGCACTCCAGCTCGGTATCACTGTAATTACTTCCACAATATTTACATTGAATCAACATATCTTTTAGTCCTTTTCAATAATTATACTACCTTAGTTTATATTATCTGAACTGTGGTCAAAAAACAACAGTAATATTATGAATTCTTATTTCCCATAAATTTTTACACAAATGAATTAGGATTTTATATATTGTTTGAATTTTTAAAAACTTAAACATATCATTTTAGAATTTATATTTGCAACTAATACAAATTCTAATTTAATATATGTGTTTTATTATATTTACAATTTCAAAAAACTGACACTATAAAATAATTATTCTATTTTAAATATTTTATTATTATTAAATTTATATATCATATTTTATATAAAAATTTTAAACAAAAAATTATTTCTTCACAAAATTACTTATATGTAACTTAAATATGTTTACACTATCTGATATATTTGGATTACAGAAGGAGAATAAATAAAATGATATCAACCGAACCATTTTGGAGACTCATGGAAAGAAAGGGAATTTCCACATATGCCATGCAATACCAATTTAATTTAAATCCTTGTGAAATTTCCAGACTGAGAAGCAATCATAATTTTACATTAAAAACGCTGAATCGGTTATGTATGTTATTTGATTGTGATATTAACGACATCATTATTTATACTCCTGATAAACAGACAATAACCGGTAAATGTACAAAGGAGGGCAAAAATGAAGACAAATGAATTTATTAACAAGTTAAAAGATGACAGCCAGTTGGCTGAAAAGCTGTCAAATGTTTGTAGTTTGGAAGAAGCATATCAGATAGCAAAGGAAAACAAAGTAAGCGATGACAAAGAAACTTTCTGCAATGAAATGCGTAAATTCAGAGAAGAAGTTTCCAAGATCACCCCGGAAGATACACAAGAGCTGGTAGGCAGCTCATCCACAACAGAAATTGTCTCAGCAATTTCTACATGGACAGGCGCTGCTGCTGCTGCCGGATCCGCTGCCGTTTAAAAGCAAAATAAAGTTTATAAATAATTAAATACATTTACCGGTTATTGATATTATTATCAGAAGAAAGGATCAATACACGTATGAAATATCAAGAGTACACACAAAAAAAAGGAAAAGATGATGCGCCACAGATCACTGTGGAAAGGATTCAGTCATGCCTAAATAAGATTGGCGAAGAAGCTGGTTTTCGATTTTATGATACAGATATTGAAGGCTGCTATTCCGCCAGAGTTTTTTTAAAGGGTCCTCTTTCCGAAGCTGTTGGTGCCAACGGAAAAGGAACCACAAAACCATACTGTCTGGCAAGTGGATTTGCGGAATTGATTGAACGGATTCAAAATCAGATTTTTTATCCATATCAACTATCAGACGAATCAAGAGAGCGCCTAATAAAAGACAATCCTCTTATGGCTGATTCATTGTTCCGATTACAAACATTAAAAGAGTTAAGGGAAGATCAAAGCAGTTTTCTTAATCAAATCATCCGTAAGTATGCTGCTTCTATAAAAAGCACCGAATGTAATGCAAAAAAAGAATTTCTGGCATGGATCCAACTGGACAGACAGTTTCCATTATGGAAAAAAACAGGGGTTCTTACTGTCCCCTTTTATCATGTTCAGACAAAACAATATGAATGGCTTCCTTTCGAGCTGATCCAATCGCTGAATTTAAGCAACGGCATGGCCGCAGGCAATACTCTGCCGGAAGCTTTGGTACAGGGTTATTCTGAAATATTTGAACGCTACGCGCAGTGTCGGATCGTCACCGAAAAACAGACACCGCCTCAAATTGAACCGGAAATATTAAAAAAATATCCACGGATAGAACACATAATTCAGAAAATTGAAAATTCAGGTGAGTACCATGTTATTGTCATGGACTGTTCTCTCGGCATGAATCTGCCCGTTGTCTGCGGAGCCATCATCAATAAGAAAAAGCAGTCTTTTGGCATACGTTTCGGCGCTCATCCCGACTTACAAATTGCATTGGAAAGAGTTTTTACAGAAGCAATGCAGGGGAAACGGCTGGAAGAATTCTCTTGTTTTAACCACATTTCCTTTCATGAAGAAAAAGTAAAATCACATCAGAATTTATTTAATCTTCTTAAAACAGGCGGTGGCTTTTATCCTCCTGAAATATTTGGAAAAACGCCGTCCTATAAGCCGTCTGAATTTAAAGAAATGCAGGAAATTTCCAATGATATGTTACTGGAGCAGATAACAAAACAAATGTTATCCTTATGCGGTGATTTATATATTGCGGATGTATCCTATCTGGGATTTCCCAGCGTACTGATCTATGCCGAAAATATCAGCGAGATCATCCCCATTGATTATGCAGTATTAAAAGCCTCCGGCAATAAAAATGAAGCAGCCATGATCCTTCAGAATGTTTCCTCTATTGATGCCAAACAGGCACAGAAATTACTGGAAGCAGGACAGCTAATACGCAATTCTGTTTTGGAAAATACCGTTGCGGCAATGTCCAGAATGCCTTTAAATAATTTGGTTCATGGAGGCAATGATCAAATTGGTTTTTTAATGGCAGTATGTAATTATTTTTTACTAAAAGATACGGAAGCGGCAAAACTGCTCAAGGAATGTATTCAGGTAAACGAGGCAGGAACGGAAGAATATCTATATGAAGAAACCTTATTAAAATTCTTTGAGGGAATGTCTGTACATAATGATGCAGTCAAAGTAAAGGAACTGTTAGCTGTCGTATATGATGAAAATATTGTCGAACAGGTTTTTCAGGATTTTTCGTCAAGAAACCATGTATTTTCCCAATTATATTCCTGCAGCAATTCCTATGAGGCATTGTCCGATTTTTATGAACGTCTTTATGCAAAAATGACGAACAGTCCGGTTTGGGCACAAAATCTTCATCAAATACTCGGAGGCTAAAAATGCAAAAAGAGACACATGAGGAACGGATACCGCTGCGTTTTCGCTATATGATGCCACTGTATAGTTATGCCGGCGGACTCATCCATCAAACAACCAATATACTGCCAAGTTGCTGGATCCCCGGAGCTTTCGATCCCTTGAAATTATTATATTATGAACAACTGGATCTGCTTGCCGGATCGACATTTTGGGATTTTTTTGAAAAAAAGCTGCCACAATACAATGCTAAAGAGCGCATTGAATACATTGAGCAATGCAGTATAGCGCAATTAAACAATATGTGGAACCAGCTGCTCTTAACATATCCGGTTTTAAAACAACTGATCCTGCAATGGAACACAGATTTTTCAACACATGTGACTACGCTGTATCAAAGATTGGAAACAGATATGAATGACATCAGTCAAATGTTGGGAAATACGCCGGGACGCATCTGTTTGATCGATGGGGGTGATTCGGATATCCATAATGGCCGCTGCGTTCATATTGTCAGTTTTGAAAATGGTATGAAGATCGTATATAAACCCAGATGTCTGAAGCTTGATCAGATTTGGCAGGATTATCTACAGGATATGGCAGTAAAGAGCGGTATCGGGTTCTTCAAAGTTCCGTGGATATTACAGAGAAAAGAATATGGTTATGAGGAATATATAGAGAGAAAGCCGGTCAACGGATTACGTGGTTTTTCGGAATACTACCACCGCTGCGGCTTCCTCTTAGGGGTGGCTTATGCGCTGCAAGCCAATGATCTTCATGCGGAAAATATGATTGCACACGGCAATTGTCCGGTACTGGTGGATCTGGAAACCGGTGTACGCGCATGCGGCAACACCGTATTCAGCGATGTTAAAAATCCTGTTGAAAAAAAATACCAATATGATTCTGTACTGCGTACTAATCTGCTGCCATTTTTGACTATGGGAAGGACGATCACACCGGGAGACGACGCATTTACCGCCCAAAAAGACTCTCTTAAAAATCTTCCGTATTATGGAGATGATGTTCGCAGTGCAAAAGATTATGTGCAGGAATTGATCAACGGTTTTTGCCTTGCCTATGATACTATCCAAAAATATGGCATTACAAAGAATTTTTCAGACTGCTCCGCCAGATTTCTGTTAAGAAACACCTCTTCTTATCGAAATATGCAAAAACTAATATATACTCCTGAGTATCTGAAGGATACAAAATGTTTTGAACAAAAACTAAACGATTTAATGCAGTTATATCAAAAAGCAGACGTAAATATAGACGATGGCTTTTTTCGTGATCTTTTGGAGAAAGAAAAACAGGCGCTCAGACAGGGTTATATTCCAAAGCTGACTTTAAATATGAAAGATAGCTGGAATGGAGATAATAAAATCTCATTAGCGCAGCTGCTGAAAGACAAGTCCGCGCATATGAATACGTTGGATAAAGCCCAACAATGCCAGCGCATCAGAATATCACTAAATGCATCAATATCAGCGGACAATCTTTATTTTGCATGCCTTAACCAGAGGGATTTAAAACCGGTTTCTTTTATGCAGATCAACGCAATTATGAACAGCCGGATAATTTATTGGGAAAATAAGCTTGCATGCGAAGAAGCATTGGAGGGAATCGTTGTGTGCAGAAATAACGGCCGCTATTATTTGACACTGCTGCCCTGGAATATGATGGAGGGCATTCCGGGACTGCTTCCGGCATTTGCAGCATGGCATCGGATCAGCGGCGATCTTAAATCATTGTCCCTGTGTATTANNAAAAAAACTATATCGGCAGCTCAAAAAAACCAATTTAAAATTGTACAAGCCGGGATTATCAGAAGGACTGGAAGGAATTTTATGCATGATATTATTGCTGCGTCAAATTTTAGATGTGATATGGATCGACAAAATCTATAGTTTAATCAAACCATATGCAGACGCTGAAAGATACCAGGTGGATATAGAAGACGAAAATACATTGGATACTCTTTTTGACCAGAGTCTGCTCAGTGGTATAAATGGCATTGATTTTCCTTCTTTTTTTAAAGGGGAAGGCGGATGGCTGTATAGTATGTTAAGAAAAGCATCACCAAATCAATTGCCGCCTGTCAGATTTAACGATACACATATAGAAAAGAGAAGAAAAAATGAAGAAGAAATATAAAATATTAACATTGGTCGGTTCCAGAAAAGGTCCTGCCTCCAATACACTGCAATTTTGCATGTTGAGTCTGGAGACGCTGCAAATACAATGTCCCGAAATCATTATTCAAACAGAGATACTGACTGCAGATCAGTGGCGTATTGCCGCATGTAAATCCTGTGGGATATGTTTTCAAAGTGGCCGGTGTATACAAGAGCAGCAGGACGATATAGGAAAAATCAAAGAAAAAATGCTTTGTGCGGACTTAATCATAATGGCTTCTCCCGTATATGCCGGAACAGTTTCCGGAGATATGAAAATATTGATTGACCGTTTGTCAAGTTGGCTTCATACAATGCCATTAATAGGGAAAAATGCAGTTGTTTTATCAACGGCAGACAGCAATCACGGAGAAGGCGCTATATCATATATGCGCCAAATTCTTGAATATATGGGAGCCGTAGTGTTATGTCAAAAAAATGCATTTATTCACTATGGACCAATTCGTCTGGGTGACTCAAACAGCATGAAACCGGTACTGGAAGAGATATCGAAACTGGTGAAATATAGTATGGATAAACCGGTAATGCCGACAGCAGGACAGGAAGATTATTTTAAAATGCAGTCCCGTCTCTATGAACGCTATCGCCAATTTGGGCAAAAATATCCCGCTTTTCGAGTGGCTGAGGAACAAATATGGGAACAGCAGGGATATTTTGATGCGGCATCTATGGCGGAACTGGTAGAAAAAAGGAGGAAAAATCATGGCAAAATGTTGGTCTGAATATTTTCAGCTGCCTGAATTGCTGGAATATAGCAGAAGATATATGTTGACACAGGAAATGCGTGAGCTGATCACCACCCATATGCTTATACATGATGGAGAAACTATTCTGGAGGTCGGCTGCGGAACAGGTTACTTGAGCCGTTATCTTTCCCACAGCAGAAAAAATCTGTCATTGACCGGCATTGATTTAGATCAAAAATTTTTATCCATGGCAGAGCAATTCACAAAACAGGAAGGACTGCATAACATTTCTTATATACAGGCAAATGCAAATGCACTGCCCTTCGCAGCACATTCGTTTGATCATGTAGTCAGCCACACATTTTTAACAAGCACCCAAACGCCTCTACTGGCGCTTTCAGAAATGCACCGTGTCGTAAAACCCGGCGGCAGCATTTCCTCTATTACGCCAATGTCTATTATGCCAACTGTTCTGGAAGAAGGCTGCTATCCACCTGATTGCAGCTACATTACGCGCTATAAAATACTATTTGAAAAGGTTTGGCAGATGTATGAACGAATAAATCCTCTTGCCGATTATATCAATGCGGTTGACAGCGGAAAAGTTCCACAAATGTTTGTCAGGGAGGGGCTAAAAGAAATATCTCTTTTTCCGATTGGCTATGCTTTTTCATTTAGTGACGCATCCTATAGTCGTGCGGCAAGAGAACAGTATATTGACCTATGCTATCAGGATGAAGCGAAAAAATTTGAGCATTTTATTGCATTGGGCGGCTGGAAAAAATTTTTGACATCGGAAGAAGTCCGTGAATATCGACAGCTTCTACAGGAAAAGAAAGCATATCTGCAACAACATCTTGACGATAACTCTATATTTGAATGGAATGGCAGGGCTAATATTATGGTAACCGGAAGGGCATGAACAGGAACAGATATAGATACTTTTTCCACTACCTCTCCATTTTTACATATCGATCCACTGAATAAATGCTGTCTTATCCGAACTGTTATAACCGGCATTCCGGTAAAAGTTTAGTGTACTTTCTTCTTTCGATCCTGTCAGCAGCATCATCTTATAGCAGTGATTCTCTTCCGCGATCTGCTTTGCATAGTTCAGACAGGCAGTCGCATAACCTTTCTTCCGATAGTCACCGTGTGTCACCACGTTTTCAACAAACGCGTATGGTCTTACATTTCTTGTAAGATTCGGAATGATCACACATACACAGGACGCCACGATCTTACCATCCACTTCACAGACAATAAGATGATGGTTGTTGTCATTCACAATACTGTCCCATGTATTTCTTAACTGCTCCGAATCCTCCGGGATATTCGTCTCATGAAGATACAGGTATAACTGTAATATTTCCTCTAAATCGGATTTTTCTGCTTCTCTGATCATAGTTGGTTTCCACAAACTCCTTAAGGTATTTTTATAAATTGGCAAGATTTTTTCTTATCCGTTCTGCTATTTCTAAATTGGCAGTCTTTTCTTCGCCGCAAAAAGTCCAGCCAAATCCATCATCCACATATCTTGGAAAAATATGTAGATGATAGTGCCCTACATCGTTAAATACACCGCCGTTTTGCATAATACTATAACCATCCGGACGATATATTTCTTTTAATGCTGTTACGATTTTCTTCGACACACTCATCAAGTGTGCCAGCAATTCATCCGGGATTTCGTCAACATCCAAGTAATGTTGTTTCGGAACCAATAATACATGCCCCTCATTGATTGGTTCCATATCCATAAATGCCATAACAAACTCATCTTCATAAACAAAATCCGTTTTGATCTGTTCTTTATGACAAAACACGCATTCACACATCACATTCTCTACTCCAGTCAACCATTATTCCACTAATATATTCTATCTTCATACTAATCCTCCAAGTCGCAGCTCTGCTGCGCCTTAAACAGAAATGAAATC
>DLOQ01000064.1:0-2838 GCA_002479655.1 Lachnospiraceae bacterium UBA7480 | reverse complement strand
GACCCATGCGGGAATGAATCCACATTTTATGGCATTCCGCACAGATCTGATATTAGACCATGCGGAACAATAAAATGGCACTTTTCCTCTTTTTAAAATTTCCAACGCTAACTTGCTTGTACATGCCGCTGCGATACCCTTTTTTCTATAAACCGGCAAAACATCTACCCCGATCTGCCACATGGTATCACAATCGGCGGAACATCCTGCAAGTCCGATGAGTTTTTCAAAATCATATGCCCCAACGCCCAGAACATCCAATTCTTTTCGCTTCTCACATAAAGCGTTACTCCATTCCGGCTTGTACAGGTTCGCAAAATCCGGCTGTTCTAAAATTTTCAGTTCATAATCGCAGGGCAGAGCATGCAGCCTTTCCATATCCGGCAGATAATATTCTGCCATAAAGCATACCTTCTGCCCTTTTTCCAATAATCTGTCATTCAGCCAGTACATATCAGGTGTTTCAAAGCAGTGATAAAACTTATATCTGCCTATGTATTCTTCAACAATTTCCCTATACTCGTCACGCACCGATGCCACAATGTTATTTCCATAAGAAACCAGATTACAGGTAATCGGTTCCTCATAATATTTTCGTGCAGCTTTACTTAGCCCGGATCTCACAATCACATGATGATCACAGAGAAAATCCTCTGCATTACAATTGATATCCAACGCCGACTGCTCCATTGCAATTCTAAGAATATCCTCATTTGTCATGACCTTTCTCTCCTTCCTTTTAAACCCCTTATATTTAATCAGACGCATCCCAATCTATCAATGTCAATAGAATATACCATCCATCGTCATCTTTTCCCACAACAATATAGGCTGTCACCTCAATCGTTTTAAAATATATTTTATAATCTTCCTGTACCCAATATGCAGCCATCTCTGAGATATCCAGCTGTACTCCATAATTATCATTGATCATATCCAAAACCTGATCCTTTTCTTCATTCCCTAATTCCATGCTATCAATGATATCATAGGAAAAAGTGATTCCGGCTCCCGCAGCAGAGTTTACGAGTTCTTCAAGATCTTCAAGACTAGCCAGCCCAAATTGATCCCCGAATAAATCAATGGCATCCTGTAACGCATATTCTCTGATCGCAGGATGATAATCATTATAAGCTTCAAAAAACTCTTTTCGGGCAAATGTCTGCAAATAATGTTCTACAGCCTCATCAGCGGAAGCATATCCGCCTGTGCCCATATCCTCCGACTGTGACCCATCACCCTCCTGCGGCTCATCCTCCGACTGTGATACATCTACCGTATTACTGACAACTTCATTTGTGATAACATCAATAATGTACCACTGACCGTCCTTTTCTCCCACATAAAATGTCTCCAAAACGCATGCCGCTCCATTGCTCCCCGTAAAAGTTTCTTTGGTATCAAACGCCCATACGACCGGCAGATGAAGATCAAACTCCACGCCGTAGTAATCTTCTATTTGACTTAGAATAGGTTCCCATTCTTCTTCCGTCAAATAATATGATTGAAGGATCTCCAATTCACAGAAATATCCTCCATAATAGGAATTCACCTTTTCTGCATATTCCTGCAGATCATCACAATGATTATTCCTTAACAATGCCTCCAAAAACATATCTCCGGTTTCCGGATGCATAAGTGCAAATGCATTTTCCAGTTTTTCTCCATCACATTCACTCACAGCTTCATTCATGATATCATTAAATTCAAAAATGATTTCCGCTAAATACTCCGAAAACGAGAAGGAAACATCATCCTTCACAACTTTATCTGTTGTAACCGCAATAATATACCATGTCTCTTCATCTCTTCCCACATAATATTCTTCGCGTATCTTCAATGTCCCGTTTGTTCCGGAAAAAGTCTCCGTCACCTGATAAACATAGACCTTAGAAATATCCAACTGTTCTTTGTAGGAATCATGTATTTCCGAGAGAATATCCTCCAATTCCTCTTTCTCCAGCCTTCTCGACTTATCAATTTCGTAGTCCAGCTCCATATCGCCATAATAGATATCAAGATATTGCTCCAGCCCCTTGAAACCGGATACCATATACTTATCCAGCTGTTCCCCAATCACCGCATCCCTGATGTCAGGATGAAACGCTTCATATGCATCTTCCAGATTCAGACGCCCGTATTCTTTCATAAAAATACTGACTATTTCCTCACCGGCATCTTTATCCTGCTGCTCACGATATTTTACAAATCCGAAAACGCCTGCCGCCGTCCCAAACAACAGGACAACGCAAAGACTGATCCCGATCACAAGACCTGTTTTTTTCTTTTTGGGCTGTTCTGAGCGAACATTTTCCATCTGATTTTTGTCCGTCATAATCATACTTCCTGATAGCAAAATTTAATCTTTTTTTTGGGGGGGGGAGGTGGTTGAGACCAATCTTCTAAACAGTAATTTCAATCTGATTTCCCTCAATTGCTACAACACAGCTCTCATAATATCCGTCACCGGTCATTCTGGGTCCGCTAAGAATCTCATATCCGTCTTTCTTCATCTGCTCCGTCAGCAAATCGACTTTTTCCCTGCTTCCCACACTAAATGCAATATGTATAAACCCTGTTCTTTGAATTGATTTTCCGGCATCATCCATATCCGGTCGATTCATAATCTCTAATCTTGCTCCATCTCCAAATGTCAGAAAATAGGATCTGAAACCTGTCTTTTCATTATGATACAGATCGTTTGATACAGCGCCCATATACTGTTCAAAAAACTTTTTTGCACTCTCCAGATCATTTACATACATAGCAATATGGTCTATCTTCATACAGGCAGCTCCTTATTTCTTTAAAGTTATAATTTAGGCGTTTGCGAAACGC
>DLOQ01000072.1:1040-5696 GCA_002479655.1 Lachnospiraceae bacterium UBA7480 | reverse complement strand
GCACTGCTCATTGCTTTTGCGTACATTATATCATGTTTTACTCAGTATTGTCATTAAATATATGAAATAATTGTGGAAAATCTGATAGTATGTTAAAATATAACATATCAGAAGCAGCTAAAACGGGAGCCCAATATGAAACATCAGCAGCTATACAGCAAAACCCGACAGGCAATTGATGATTATCATATGATAAACGCCGATGATCGGATCGCTGTCGGATTATCCGGAGGAAAAGACAGCTTGGCGCTTCTGTATGCGTTGCACGGTCTGCAGAGCTTTTATCCGATCCCATTTTCCATCATTGCCGTTACTGTGGATCTTGGATTTGAAAATCAGGATTATGGTGAGTTAATTACTTTATGCAGACAGTTAGGTGTTCCATATCATATCATTCCAACACGTATTGCCGAGATCGTATTTGAAGCGCGTCAGGAAGCGCACCCCTGCTCTTTATGCTCCAAACTCCGCAAGGGCGCGTTAAACCAAAAGATTCTTGAACTGCAATGCAACAAGCTGGCTTATGCGCATCACAGGGATGATGTGATAGATACCATGATGCTGTCGCTGGTTTATGAAGGCAGATGGCATACGCTTTCACCGGTGACGTATCTTGACAGGACCGGTCTTACCCTGATCCGTCCGCTCATATATATAAAAGAAGCAGATATCAAAGGCTGGATAAAAACTTATGACCTGCCGGTACAGCCAAGCAGATGTCCCGCGGATAAAGCAAGCAAACGTGAAACCACAAAGGAACTGATCCGTATGATCGACCGCGAAGCGCCCGGCGTAAGGGATCGGATGTTTACTGCAATACAGCAGAGCGGCATGGAGAACTGGATAAAAAAATAACCATGGAGATACATAATATGCAGGGAAATAATTACCACGAAATGATAAAGATCCAGAATATAGAAAAGCTTCGCCGGATGCAGAAGGAGCTTCCTTCCTTCTGTACCATCTTCTTCCGCGGCATATCCGATCAGGTCAGTACCCGTACCATGGTTGCCTATGCCTATGACCTGCAGATTTTCTTTCATTATGTCATACACAATATTTTAAAAGACGATTCCATGCAGATCAGCCAGCTCACGCTGGAACATCTGAAAGAGATCACAAAGTTTGAACTGGAAGACTATATGGAATATCTATCCTACTATGAAAGCGCAGATGGAACTATCCATACCAATGATGAACGGGGCAAGGGACGTAAGCTCTCCTCTTTAAAGACATTATATAACTATTTTTATGAAGCGGAGCTGCTTCCTAATAATCCCGCCGCAATCGTTCATGTTCCCAAATATCATGAGAAAGAAATCATCCGTCTGGAGCCTAATGAAGTAGCAAAACTTCTTGATCTTGTAGAAAACGGTTCCGAACAGACAAGCAAAACGCAGAAAGCCTTTCATAAGATCACACGTAACCGCGACTTATGCCTGCTCACCCTTCTTCTGGGAACCGGCATCCGTGTCTCAGAATGTGTCGGCTTAAATATATCCGACGTAAATTTTGATAATAATGCCATTCGCATCATACGCAAAGGCGGCAATGAAGCAGTTGTTTATTTTGGAGATGAAGTAGAGGACGCGCTTCGGCTTTATCTGAAAAGCCGAAAGGAGATCATTCCGCTGAGCGGACATGAAGACGCGCTCTTTCTTTCTATTCAAAATCGCAGGATCACGGTGCGCGCCGTTGAAAATCTGGTAAAAAAATATGCTTCTCAGGTAACGTCATTAAAAAAGATCACACCGCACAAATTAAGAAGCACTTACGGCACAGAGCTTTACAGAGAAAGCGGTGATATCTATCTCGTGGCAAGCGTTTTGGGACATAAAGACGTAAATACTACCAGAAAACACTATGCCAATATGGATGAGGACAGAAAACGACGGGCAGCAAACATCGTAAAGCTTAGGGAAAATAAAAGCTGATGTACCTAATATCGTACCCAATATCCTCTTCTAGCGAAATTCTGTCGAGTAATAGGGGATCATCAGTTTTTCTCCCACATAAATGGTTTCACCGTATCGATGATTGATCTGCTTTACTTCTTCGATATACTCGCGAATCGTCTGCTCCTGCGCAAGATAATTCTGCTGTGCAATACTCCAGAGCGAGTCGCCTTCAACCACTTCTATCCTATGATAGTACTTATAAAAGACTTCTTCAGAACCGTCATTTGCCTCTGCCGGCTGTGCAAATGCAAGCGACAGCATCATGGGGATAAAGATTGTAGAGATCATAACCGCAAGGCTGTATCGAAACATCAGAATACGATATCGCCTGCTTGTGATCATCCTGCGGATAAACCTCCTGATTCCTCTTTTCATTCTTTTTTTTATCAAGGATGACGCGCTTCCCGCATACATAACCTTATTAGTTCTGCTTCTCTTTACCATACTCCCCATCACTTTTTTATCCATATCTGTTCTCCTTTTTCTGTTTTATCAGTGCCCTAGCCGCGAATGTATGTTCGATTTATTAGTATTATACCGAACATAAATTCGATTGTCAACAGAAAATCGAACAAATTTTCGGAAAATATGTTTGCTTTTTCCGAAGTATCATGTTATAGTAGAATTATCAAAGAAAAAAGTTTGGAGGATTGACCTATGTCATATGGAAAGATTACGAAAAAACAGGAAGAGATTCTTAACTATATCAAAGAGGTGATACTGCAGAAGGGATATCCGCCGACGGTTCGGGATATCTGCGATGCGGTCAATTTAAAATCGACATCGTCCGTTCATGCGCACTTGGAGACATTGGAGAAGAATGGTTATATCAGAAGAGATCCGACCAAACCCAGAGCAATTGAAATCATAGATGATTCTTTCCAGCTGGTACGCCATGAGATGGCGAGCATTCCTATTGTGGGGACGGTCGCGGCAGGTCAGCCGATTTTAGCGCAGCAGAACATCGACGGATATTTCCCGCTTCCGGTTGAAATGGTTCCCAATACGGAGACATTTGTTTTAAAGGTAAAAGGAGACAGTATGATCAATGCCGGTATCTTCAGCGGCGACAGCATTTTTGTGCAGTGCTGCAATACTGCCAATAACGGAGATACCGTAGTTGCTCTGATCGAGGATTCCGCTACCGTCAAGACATTTTATAAGGAGAACGGTCATATCCGTTTACAACCGGAGAATGACTCCATGGAGCCGATCATCGTGGATGACTGTCAGATCTTAGGAAAGGTATTTGGCGTATTCCGTCTCTACCGCTAATGCAAAAAGAGATTCCGCTTTGCGGAATCTCATAAGGCTTCTTTATCAATCTGTTTTCCGTCTCTCCAGATCCGTTCCAGATTATAAAACAGCCGGTTTTCCTTATCAAAGATATGGACGATCACATCGCCATAGTCCATCAGCACCCAGTTAGCATGTTCATATCCTTCGATCTGCCGTGGATGTACGCCCTGTTTCGCGAGCAGTTCTTCTATCCTGTCAGAGATAGCATGCACCTGATTGACATTACTTCCGTTGGCAATGATAAAATAATCGGCAATAATCGTGATCTCGCTGATCTCTATGATTCTGATATCCTCGGCTTTCTTCTCTTCCATAGCATCTACTGCGATTTTTGCTGCTTCTTTTGATGTTATCATCTTCATTTTCTCCATTTCTATCTTTTCATATATGAATCAAAAAGCATTTATTAAATCCAGCTTTAATTTATGCAAAAATGTTTTTGAACTTAAATTTCCATAGCATATTCCCATACGCATATTTTCAAAATTATTCATCCTTATCCTTCAAAGTAAGCTTGCGATAATATTCATAGGCTTCTTTGGAAAGCTCGTCAATCGGCTGCTCCTTATTTTTCAGATGTCGTATCGTCCCCTCCAGGATCATGCAGACCGCCTGATCAAAATCAATAAATATGATCTTTCTGATCTCCTCCAGTCCGGGGATGATCTTTCTACCGGGTTCAATATAATCTGCCGAAAATACGATCTTTTCCATCAGGCTCATTTCCGGTTTGCCGGTGGTGTGATACCGTATTGCAGATAAGATTTCCGGATCTTCTATGCCGTATTTCTTTTCCGCAAGGCAGCTCCCCAGTTTGGCATGGATCAAAAACGGATTCTCTTCTTCAAATGGCGTCAGTTTTACTTTATATTTTTTACATAAGGCAAGTTTTTCATCCGTTTCAATGCATTTGGCGCAGTCATGCAGAAGTCCGGCAAGATACGCCTTTTCCATATCCGCGCCATACCGCATGGCAAGCGATGCCGCCGTATAAGCAACTCCTATCGTATGCTCATAGCGCTTTGCATCAAGATGTTTGCTCATAGATTTTTTGATTGTCTTATAATCGTAGATCGACATAACGCATGACCCTCATATCTATTTATTTGTATTGCACAAACTGCATATTACAGCGACATCACAACAAACTGCTTTGACATGGAAAATTTACAATGATACATTTTATCCCATTATTTTGCCATCTGATATCATGTATATAAATGTTCCTTACGGATATAATCCCTGACCGCCTCCGGAACCATACCGCTGATCTCCCGCCCTTCGGCAACAGCAGCGCGGATCTTGCTGGACGACGTCATATCCTGCATCTTCATACCGTAAATACGCGTATGGTATTTCTCTTCCAGATATCGGATATATTGCGGAAGCTGCATATTGG